>CANPVW010000286.1 GCA_947581745.1 Candidatus Benthicola azotiphorus | reverse complement strand
CTCGCGGATTCTGCTCGCGACGGGCGGGCGGGCGCGTCGGCTGGAGGTCCCCGGATGTGACCTGCCGGGCGTGTTCACCCTGAGGACCGTCGAGGACTCGGAGGCCATCAGGGAGGCTGGGAAGGCCGGATCGAAGGCCGTCCTGGTCGGGGCGGGCTTCGTCGGAATGGAGCTCGCGGCTTCGCTTTCCGTGCACGGCGTCGCGTCGACGGTCGTCGAGGCGCTGGACCGGGTCTGGGCGGGCACCCTGCCGCCCGAGCTCTCACGATGGATGCGCGGGCACTACGAACGACAGGGCGTGGAGTTCCGACTCGAATCGAAGGTCGAAGGGCTCGTCGGCGGGGACGCAGTCGAAGCGGTGGAATTGCGCGATGACTGGCTCCCCTGCGATTTCGCAGTCGTCGGCGTCGGAATGACGCCGTGTGACGGTCTGGCCTCGGACGCGGGTCTCGCGGTCGACGACGGCGTCATCGTGGATCGATTCGGTGAAACCAGCCACCCTCACGTCTACGCCGCCGGCGACGTGGCGCGCTTTCCGGATCCCGTGTTCGGCGGCTACTCGCGGGTGGAACACTGGGAGCACGCGCGCGAACACGGGTGGAGGGTCGGACGCAACATGGCGGGCGAGAACGAACCATACGAGCGGCTGTCGTACTTCTTCTCCCGGGTCTTCGGTTTGAGCCTGGACGTCGTGGGTCGGCCGGCCATGGCATCCAGCACGGTCATTCGAGGTACGCCGGGCGATGGACCCTGCGTGGCCCTCGGGGTGTTCGAGAAGCGACTGTGCGGTGTCGTGCTGATCGACGCGTCGGAGGATATCGAGAACGCGCGCTCGCTCATCGAGATGCGAGCCCCGGCGGGAGTTCTGCAGATCGCGACCGCCCGGGACGCATCGCTGCGCGAGCTGGTGCAGGCGGCCGCGAGACTGGATCGAGACTGAGGACGGGAGATCGTTATGGACGCAGCGGAGCTGGCTGAAGCCGTAAGACAGGAACTTCGTGGAGTCGTGGATCCGGAGCTCGGGATCAACATCGTGGACCTCGGCCTTGTGTACGACATCGAGGTCGAGGACGCCCACGCGAAGGTGACCATGACGCTGACCAGCCCTGGCTGCCCGGCCGGCGGACAGATCCTGATGGGTGCGCAGACCGCGGCGGAATCGGCGGAGGGGATCGAGAAGGCGGAGGTCAACCTCGTGTGGAAGCCCTTCTGGACCCCTGACAGGATCGACGCGGGAGTCCGGGCCATGATGGGATTCTGACCCCCTCGTTGATACTCCGTTGAGAGGGTTGCGTACGCTCCGGGCAGACAGCGGAGCGGACCAGGCGGGGACGCCGACCTGCTAAGACAGGAACCTGAACCTGTACGGTCCGGGCGCACAGCCGTGAGGTCGCAGGGGCGCCCCGTCTGTCTCTTGGCGGAACGAGGGCGGGAGTTGTTCGTCCCGGCGGGGGCGCGGGGGCGTGCGCTCCTGCCCACGTTTCGGTCGCTGCCGGCTCTGTGGCCTTCGAGCTCGACTTCCTGCCGTCCAACTCTAGATACAGCAACATATTACACGACATGCTACCGTGGCTTTCGTTGCTCGGCGAACCCCGGCTTGACGCCCGAGGAAGCGTCGTGTGACACTCGCGTGACACCGCGGGTCGATCTTCGCTGTGCGTCGGGAACGGTTACGTCTTGCCGACCCGGACGTGTTGTGAGAGAGAAAGCGAAGGCTGAGCCACGATCGCGCCTGTGGGGCCGCAGGGTGTCGAAACCGGGCTCTCCTTCGCTTTTCTCATCCCCCGCTCTATCTTCGGTTGCTGTATCTCACTGGGAGAATCGGTTGTTCAGGTTGATCCTGCTCTTTACGCTGCTCCCGCTCGTCGAGCTGAGTCTGTTGCTACGGATCGGCGAATGGCTCGGGGTCGGCGCGACCATAGGACTCGTCGTGGTAACCGGCGTGGCGGGCGCGTGGCTGGCCCGGCGCGAGGGTCTGCGTACGTGGGGCCGTGTCCAGAGCGAGCTCGGTGCGGGCCGGATGCCCGGCGATGAGCTCGTCCACGCCTTGCTGGTGTTCGTCGCTGGACTGGTGCTGGTCACGCCCGGCGTGGTCACCGACTGCGTGGGTCTCCTGCTGCTGATCCGTCCCGTGCGCGAACGCGTCGCCCGGAGCATACGTCGCCGACTCGCGGCCCGGATTCAGGTCCAGGGCGTCGGTTTCGGCGACCCTGGTGCTGGCCGGGACCCCGGGATGCGGACCGCCGGAACGCCGGACGGTGGGGAGAAGGCCCCGTCTGGTGGTCGGGTGATCGAGATCCAGTGACTCGCCGGACAGACACGAGATTGGAGGCCGGGATGGATCGAGGGGTGAATCCGGACCTGGGGCTGGCGATCCTCAGGGTCGTCGTCGGAGTGATCTTCATCGCTCACGGGGCTCCCGCCGTCTTCAGGGGAATGGAAGGCACGACGGCCGTCATGGCTTCGCTCGGCATCCCTCTTCCCGTCATCGCCGCGTGGGCCGTACGTCTCCTCGAGCTCCTGGGCGGCATGTCGTTGATCGCCGGGTTCCTGGTGACTCCGATCGCCCTCCTGCTGGCGATTCACATGATGATGGGAATCGTCCTCGTGCACGCCGCTCGCGGATTCTACGTCATCGATACGGGAGCCAACGGAGGGATCGAGTTCAACCTGCTGATGGTCGCGGCGCTGCTGATGCTGATCTTCGGTGGCCCCGGCCTGGCGGCAATGGACTCGCGGAAGGCTTAGAGCGCCGCTGGCGGCAAGGTCTCAACGTGAAGTCGAATCGTGGCGTCCGGCGTCCACTCGACCCAGGGCCCAGGCCGCGTGCTCGCGGATGACGGCCGACGGCTCGTCGAAGCAACGCATCAGGGTCGGAACGACTGCTGGATCTCCGCTGTTGCCCATCCCGACGCACAGGTTTCGAAGCAGCCCCTCCCTTCCAGGTCGAGCCAGGGCCGTATCGGCATACAGCGCCCGGAACTGCTCATCCGACAGGTCCAGCAGCTCCTCGGCCCAGCTCGTCAGTCCCTCGGGCGCGATCGGACGTCCCCAGGGCCCGGTCGAGCCCGTGTCACGTGGGCCCGTGATCCCGTCGTTCCACGGACAGACTTCCTGGCAGATGTCGCAGCCGAACACCCGGTTCCCGATCGCGGGCCTCAGGGACTCGGGGATCGATCCCCGCAGCTCGATCGTCAGATAGGAGATGCACAACCGGGCGTCCAGCTTCCGCGCGGCGGTGATCGCGCCCGTCGGGCACGCCTCGAGGCACCGGACGCAGGTGCCGCACCGATCGGCATCGAACGCATCGTCCGGCGGGATCGCGACCGTCGTCAGGAGCTCACCCAGGAGGGTCCACGACCCCAGTCGCGGGTGAATCAGCATGGTGTTCTTGCCGATCCACCCCAACCCGGCTCTCTGCGCGTGCTCTCTCTCCAGCACGGGTCCGTAGTCCACGTACGGTTTGACCCCGGCGGACGGCCAGCGATCGGAGATGAGCTCGGCCAGGAGGCCCAGCCGCTCCTCGAATCGACGGTGATAGTCGACCCCGCCGGCGTACCGCGCTATCCGTGCCCGGTGGTGATCCGGACCGGGCGTGAACGGCTCGGCGGCGTATCCCATCGTCACCACCACCAGCGTGCGGCATCCCGGCAGAGCTTCCTCGGGATCGCTGCGTCGGCGGACGGCATCCTCGCGAGCCAGCCAGACCATCTCACCGTGGCGGCCCTCGCGCAGCCAGTCGAGGTAGTCTTCGAAGTGCGCGGGTGTCGCGGCCGGCGCGAAGCCGACCTGAAGGAAGCCGAGGTCCAGTGCGTCGGCCCGGAGGGCCTCGCGTTCCGCGACCGAAGCCACCCCCTCGTTGGAGGAGAGCGGCGCGAAGCCCCGGTCCTTCAGCACAGTCACACCCGGCCGGCGCTCGGACACAGGTGGCGGACCTCACAGCCGGCGCAGTCGGGCTTGCGCGCGTGACAACGTTGCCTGCCGTGCAGGATCAGCCGCCAGGGAAACGAGTGCCACCGGTCGCGATCGAGAAGCTCCATCAGGTCCCTCTCGATCCGCACGGGGTCCGTGTGCGAGGTCAGTCCGAGACGCGCCGCGACCCGCTTCACGTGCGTGTCGACGACCACCCCCTCGTTTCTACCGAACGCGTTGCTGAGCACCACGTTGGCCGTCTTCCGAGCGACACCTGGAAGCTGCAGCAGCTCGTCCATCGTGTCGGGCACGGCGCCACCGTGCTCGGCCACCAGACGCTTCGCCATCCCCTGGATGTTCTTCGCCTTGTTACGATAGAAGCCGGTGGAGCGGATCAGCTCCTCCAGCTCGGTGCGCTCGGCAGCCGCAAGGGCCTCCGCATCGGGATAGCGAGCGAAGAGGCCCGGCGTGACCCGGTTGACCCGCTCGTCGGTGCATTGTGCCGACAGGATGGTCGCGACCAGCAGTTGCAGCGGCGTGCCCCAGTCGAGGCTCACCGTCAGGTCGGGATAGAGCGCCCCGAGGAGAGGCTGGAGGTCGGCGATCCTCTCCCGCCGCTTTCGGACGGACGCGACCCTCGGGCCCGGCATCAGGATGCTCCGGAATCCGCGGGGCGCGCCGAGCCCGACACGCGTCCCAGGATGTCGTCAGCCGTCAGGGCCCCGAGTATCTCTCCGTCACGCACGACCATCAACCGGTCGTGCTTCCCCGTCTGAACGGCAAGGACCACTTCGACGAGCGGCCGGTCGGAATCGATCGCCGGCACCTGCTCGATCGGACGCATGATCTCCGCCAGTCGGGTGCTCATCCGCGCATCGAGGGACAGACCCGACACGTCCGACACCGTCACCAGACCGACGAGGCTTCGCCCCCTGATGACGGGAAACGCGGTGGCGGGATGGCGCAGGAAGAAACGCTCCACCAGATCCTCGGCGCTCAAGTCCTCCGGAACGAAGACCGTCGGACCCGACACGAGGTCGCCGGCCGTCAGACCCTGGAGAGCTCGCTTGAGCTCGTTCTGCCGGGCGGCCGAGGTCGCGGCGCCCGCCAGGAACCAGCCCAGGAACATGGACCACACACCGGCGAACTGGGCTCCGAGCGCGAACTCATATACCCCGAACATGATCAGCAGCCAGCCGAATGCCCGGCCCACCCACGTGGCCCACCGGGTCGCACGGTACGGATCGCCCGTGAGCTTCCACAGCACGGCGCGCAGCACCCGCCCGCCGTCGAGGGGAAACGCAGGAACCATGTTGAAGACGGCGAGCACGAGGTTGAGCATCGCCAGAGTCCCGGCGACGACGGCCGCGGGAGCCTGGCCGGCGGCATCGAACAGGCGGGCCAGGATCACGAACGCCCCGGAAAGCGCCAGACTGCTGAGCGGCCCCACGATCGTGAGGACGAATTCGTCCAGGGCCCGCTCCGGCTCCTTCTTCATCTCGGCCACGCCGCCGAAGATGAACAGAGTGATCCCTTCCACGAGGATTCCCCTGGAGCGGGCGACGACGGAATGCGCCAGCTCGTGGAGCAGCACCGAGACGAACAGGAGGAGGGCCCCGGACAGACCCATCGCCAGGTATACGAATCGCGACCGGCCCGGCAGATCCTCCGGGAACTGCCACGACGCGAAGGTCCACGTCACCAGGATCAGGACGAAGAACCAGGAGTAGTCGATTCTGATCCGGAATCCGAGAAGCCGTCCGGCCCCGAAGCCGCCCAATCTCATGCGCCCGTCCTGACCCGGTGCATCAGGCCGGCGGCAGCGGCAGGGCTCGGCGGTCCATCTCCCACAGCTCCAGCTTGCCGCGCCTGGAATATCGACTCCACCACGGTCGGTGATGCTCGGCTATGACCCATATGCGGCCGCCCGCCAGGTTTCGCACGCGCGACCAGAGGATCGAGGCCTCGATCGGCACGCGGATG
Source organism: Candidatus Benthicola azotiphorus (assembly GCA_947581745.1). Lineage (GTDB taxonomy): Bacteria > Gemmatimonadota > Gemmatimonadetes > Palauibacterales > Palauibacteraceae > Benthicola > Benthicola azotiphorus. The sequence goes on along the minus strand of CANPVW010000286.1, from coordinate 2,992 downwards.
CACCAGTCGGCGCCACGCCACCGGAAGACAGCCATGCGCTCCGACCGGCGGAGCACGACGTCAACGAACGTCTCACCCTCGAGCCGCACGTGGCCTTCATCGTCCGCCGGGAGGAACCTGTGAAAGAACGGATCGAAGTCGAGGCCGGACAACCGGCGGTAATTCTGATCCACGGCCCAGTCGTACACGTCCAGTCTTTCCTCGTTCGCGGCCGCCTCACGGTGGTGCAGGAGCTCGTGCAGCATCGTCTCCCAGAGCTCTGCCTCCCAGTCGAACCTGGGGTCCCCCACCGCCAGCTCGCCGAACGAACCGTAGTGCAGGACGATTTCCGACTGCGTGTCGCCGATTCCTCCGGTCGGGTCCGGCCAGTGCTCCGTCACGCACTCGCCCAGAGTCCAGATGCCGGGCAGCTCGGCGTGCGCCAGCGCCTCGCGCTCCACGGTCACGCCTGAGATTCCCGCCCGGAAATCCGCTGGAATCTCGTCGTACATGCGTCCGGCCAGCTCGCTGAAACGCTCGTACTTCATTCTCCGAGCCCCGAGACCGTATGGTAGCGTCCCCTGAAGTGAACCAGTGGATCTCCTCCATCTCCGATCTGGCCGGCCGTGACACGCCCGATGAATACCGTGTGATCTCCGGCCTCGACCGAGCTCTCCACTTCGCACTCCACCCAGGCCAGGGCGCCCGGGAGCAGGGGCGAGCCGCCAGGAGCCGGTTTCCACTCGAGTGCCTCGAATTTCAGTCCGTCCGACCCCGCGAAACGGTCCGATGTCGACCTGTGCGTGGAGCGAAGGAGGTTGAGAGCGTAGCGGCGCGAAGCCCGGACCACTTCCAGCGTCTGGGAGTTGCGATCCACGCAGACGAGGACGAGCGGCGGGCCGTCCGTCCGCCGTAATCGACGTGACGATCGTCACCCCGCCCGCCAGGCACCCCATCACCTCGCGGAAGGCCGTGGGCGCGAGAGCCATCACCGCTGCCCCACGGTCAGGGAACCAGTCCCGGATCGGGATGCTCCATCTGGAGGATCCACAGGCCCGAGCTCAGGTCCGACACGAAGATGTTCCCCTTGTAGGGCTGAGGCCCCCACGCGAACGTCTCGTTGGGCTGGTATCCGTTGGCATCCTCCGTCATGTACCAGCCGATCTCTCGACCCTGGCGGTACAGGTCCCCGCGAAGCTCGCCTGAGATGTCCACGACGCGAAGGCCACCCTGGTAGTAGGCCACGTACAGCTTGTCGTCCTCGGCCCACAGGTTGTGTGCACCCGCCTCCGGCACCCGGTACGTCGCCACTTCTTCGGGATTCTCGATGTCGGTCACGTCCACCACGTGCACGTAGCCGCGGGGCCCGTTCACGCACTCCGAGCACCCGAACACCTCGTCCCCCAGGAAGACGTAGTTCCTGTAGCGAATCGCGTGGTGCGTGTTGCCGTAGGACTCCGCGCCGTACTTCACCTGGTACTTGTACTGCGACACGAATTGGGGTTCGATCGGCGTGCCGCCCTTGATTCCCGCGCCCACGTCGAGGATCACCAGTCCGTCGTCCCAGTAGCTGACGTAGGCCAGACCGTCGAGGACCATGATGTCGTGCAGGGAGCGAGCCGGGTTCTCAACCTGCCAGCGTCCGACGTTGATCGGGTTCACCGGGTCCGAGATGTCCACGATGTGCACCGCGCTCGTCCCGTCGTGCACCGCGTAGACGATGTTTCCTTCGATCCACACGTTGTGCACGCCACCGGTGAGGCCGTCCGTGAAGTGGGTGAGGACTTTGGGATGCGCCGCGTCGGCTATGTCCAGAATCGTGAATCCGTTGCGCCGGTTCGACGCACCCTCGCTCGTGATGACGGCGAGCGTCGCGTCGGCGTTGATCTTCACATCGTTCTGCCTTCGTCCGTCCACCTTCACGGAATCGGTGATCACCGGGTTGGTCGGATCCGTCACGTCCCAGGCGTACATGGTCGCGGCGGCCAGGGTTCCGGTGTAGGCGTAGTCCCGCCCGTCGGTTCCTTCGAACACCCACAGGTCCGTGGTCGCCCCGGCCTCGGCCGGGACCACTCCGTGCGCCTTGACCTCTATCTCGAGTCGCGGGGGCCGGGGAACGGCCGCCACGACCGCCACCCGGGAAGACGAGCCTATCGTAGCAGTGAGCCGGTACTCTCCGGGCTCGTCGGCCACGAACGAACCGTCCTCGTCCACGGTCGCCGCCACCGACCCGCTGCCACCGGCCGGCGCGACCGACCACTCGACAGGCACGTCGGGCACTTCCGTGCCGCGGGAGTCCACGGGGGTGGCGGAGAAGTGGACGACATCTCCCGCACGCTCTCTCGACTCGAGCGGTTCGAGTCGCAGATCGCGAATCGGGTTCGCCACGACCTGAACGTCCGCCGCGGCCGTGATTCCCTCCGAAGTCGCCTGGATCCGGGCACGACCCGTCGAGACCGCAAGCAGGATTCCGCCCGCGCCGACCTGCACGGTCGACTCATCGGACGAGGTCCACTGCACGTCCGCATCGGGTCGCGGACCCACGTCGGACCACGCCCGGCACGAGGCGGGATAGCGAACCCCGGCGTACATCGGGGTGGCGGGCAGGTCCAGGTCGAGACGGCTGACCCTCGCCGGGAGCACCTCGAGAACCGCCTCCCGGCGGAGGGTGCGGGCGGGGCCCGCGGCGGAGGCGGGCACCTCCACGATGACCGTGACCCGGGCCTCCCCGGGGCTGCGGCCGAGCACCGCACTGCGATCCTCCGTGATCTCCGCGGACCTGCCCACGACGAACAGCTGTCCGCTGGCGCCTTTCACCTGCTCGCCCGCGGCGTCGAACGCACCCAGCGTCAGCGTGGCGGTTTCGCCCTCACGAATCGAAGTGGGTTCCACGCGGATCTCGAGTCGCTCGATCCTCAGCGCGGCCAGGTCTTCCTCCGTCAGCCCGGCTTGCGGCACACTCACCGTGGGCAGCCGGTCCGCCCCTTCCACCTCGGCTACCGTCTCCGGGCGG
>CANPVW010000285.1 GCA_947581745.1 Candidatus Benthicola azotiphorus | reverse complement strand
CAGGCCGGGTTCTCCCGCCCTGCGCAGCTCCGCATCGATCATCACCGTGTCGTACAGCCTCGAGTTGTACCCGAGGAGCACGGCGTCCTGAACCGTCTTCTGGATGAACGCGGCCCGCGCGGCGAAACTGTCGCAGTGGGCCACGTCGGCGTCGGAGATGCCGTGCACGCCGGTCGCCGCGGGCGGAATCGGGACGCCCGGATGAAACCTCTCGTGCAGGAGGACGAGTCCGTCCTCCGCGCGCACGATGGCCAGTTCGACGATCCGGTCCTGCCGCGGGTCCAGGCCCGTGGCTTCCAGATCCACGGCGAGAACTCGTTTCCACATGGCGAGCCTCTCTGCTCGGGTCCAATGCGGTCCGGGGGGCATTTCGCTCTACACCTGTGTCGGGTCAAAGTCTCGGGAATCGAACCTGTTCCCGACCCGCGCGTTTATGCCTACGTTGGAAACTGACGACCTCCGCTTCGCCCGAACGAGAGAAACGAGCTTGGCGCCCGACAGCACGCCTGTCCTCGAGGGGAGGTTCCGGGAACCCGAAGGTCGCCCGGATTCCGACTCCACCGATTCGTCCGAGTCGGGCGGAGACGCAGTCCTGCTGCATCTGACCGGTCCGCACCGCGGAATGCGCCAGCACCTGCGGCAGGACCGGGCCGTCATCGGCACCGGAGGGGACGCCCTGGTGCACTTCCCGCGCACGGCGGAGCCGGCGGTCGCGCCGCGCCACGCGATGCTCGTGCGGGCGGAGGAAGGCGGCTGGGCGGTCGTGGAGGAAGACGGCCAGGTCTACCTCAACAGCTCCGACGTTCCCGGCCTGCACGGCCGCGACTCGCTCGTGCCGGGAGACATCCTGGAGATCGGCACGGGCGGGCCGGTGATCCGCTTTCTGATGGAGACCCGAGGCGCCAGACCTTACAAGTCGCTGCGCGACGCCTGGCGGGACTGCGCCGATTGCGCGCGTCACGGGCCGGGTGGGTTTCTCCGCCGATCGGCCCTGTTCGTCCGCTCCCTGCCGAGGGAGATGCTCACCCGCACATCTCCGAGGACCCGCGTCGTGGTGGGAGGCTCGATCGCCGTCCTCTTCGTGACGGTCGCCGTCGTGACCGCTTACGGAGTGCGCATCGAGCACCGCCTCGAGGCGGAGGAACAGCGCAGTGCCCGGGTCACCGAGGCGCTCGCCAACCTGGCCGCCATCACGGAGGGGGACCCGGAGCTGAGGGCGCTCGTGGCCGAGCTCCAGAACGCCCTGACGGGCCGGATCGAGGCGCTGGAGCGACTGAGCGATGCGGGGCGGCGGGTGGTGACCGCCGCCAGCTCCTCCGTGATATTCGTACAGGGAGGCTACCAGCTCGTCGAGGCCGCTTCGGAGCGCCCGCTGCGAGTTCTTCTCGGACCTGGCGGCACCCCGCGCATCGGACCCGGTGGCATTCCGTTGACGACTCTCGAGGGAGACGGGCCGGTGTTCGAGGTCCAGTTCACGGGGAGCGCCTGGCTGGCGAGCGACGACGGCCTGCTCGTCACCAACCGCCACGTGGCGATCCCGTGGAGCGAGAACGACGAGGTGGGACCCATCTTCGAGCGGGGCTTCGAGCCTCGCCTGCGCCTTCTCGGCTACCTTCCGGACCGTGCGGAGCCCGTGGAGCTCGAGTTCGTCGCCGTGAGCAAGGAAGTCGATCTGGCCCTGGTGCGGGCACCGGAGCTTGCCGGCCGGGATCCGCTGCCCCTGGCCGCCGAAGATCCAGGTCCCGGAGACGAAATCCTCGTGCTCGGGTACCCGGCGGGAATCGACGCGCTGCTCGCCCGGTCCGGAGCGGTGTTCGTGGACTCCCTGATGCGGGAACGCCCGGACTTCTGGACCGTCGTGAAGGAGCTGTCGAACGCCGGGTTCATTCGCCCGCTGGCCACGCGCGGGATCATCGGCCAGGTCACCCCATCCACCGTCGCATACGACGCGGAGACGACCCACGGAGGGAGCGGCGGCCCCGTGCTGTCGCTGGACGGAGAGGTCGTCGCCGTCACGTTCGCGATCCTGGCCGACTTCGGTGGATCCAACCTCGGCGTGCCGGTGCGCGAAGTGGCCCGCCTGCTGGAGCAGGTCCGGCGGGCCGAGAATCTCAGCGATCCCGACCGTTCCTGATCTCGACGAGACGCCGCAGGACCTCCCAGCGATCGGCAGCCCAGTCCCGGGACCCGTATCCGTAGGGGGAGCAGCTGCGCTCGGGAGCGGTGCCCCACAGGAAGAGCTCCGGACGCCCCGGACAGCCCGGTCCCCCGCGAAGTCCGCTCGCCGGGTCCACGTTGACCGACTGGAGCCCGGGCGGAGCCTCGAACCCGGGCGATCGCCACTCCCCTTCGTCTCCGAACCGACCCGTCGCCCTCGCCATGAAGCCGGCGAAGATCGGCAGCGCCGCGCGGGACCCGGAGAGCGAGAGGCTCCGCCCGTCGTCGAAGCCCACCCAGACGGCCACCGCCATGGCGGGCGTGTACCCGATGAACCAGCCGTCCCGAAAGTCGTTCGACGTGCCCGATTTCGCGGCCACCTCGCCGGAGAACCCGAAGGCACTGAGGCTGCGGCCGGAGCCGTGCTCCACGGCGCCGCGCAGCGCCGAAGTGACGAGGTACGCCTCCGCCCTCGAGACCACAGGGTTTCCTTCCGACTCCTGTCGGAGGACCAGCGCCCCCTTCTGATCGAGAATCCCCAGCACCGATCGTGTGTCGGCCCGATAGCCCTCCGCCGCGAGGACTGCGTAGGCCCGCGCCATCTCGAGAGGGGTCACCTCGAAAGCCCCCAGCGCGATGCTCGGATACGGCATCAGGGGGCTCTCGATGCCCACACTCCGGGCCACGTCCACGATTCGCTCCGGACCGAGCTCGAGACCCAGTCGCGCGAACGGGATGTTGAGCGAGCGCTCGAGGGCCTCGCGCAGCGTCACGGCGCCGTGATAGCGACCATCGTAGTTCGCCGGACGCCACGGACCGGACGGCGTCTCCACCTCCAGGGGCTCGTCCGAGAGCAGCGTGGCCAGCGTGAACCCGGGACCGTCCGGGCGCCCAGAGGTCCCGCCTGACAGCGCCGCCAGGGTCACGATCGGCTTGAACGAGCTGCCGGGCTGGCGCCGGCCGAGGACGGCCCGGTTGTACTGCGATGTCCCGTAGTCGCGTCCGCCGACCATGGCCAGGATGTCCCCCGTTCGTGGGTCGACCGCGACCAGCGCGGCCTGGATCGCCGACCCCGCGGACGCTTCTCCTCCCGCGAGTTCGGGGTGGTCCCGCTCGAGCGCCTCGAGTCCCCGCGCCACGGCCGCCGCGGCCGCCCGCTGAAGATCCGGATCGAGGCTGGTGACGATGGAGCGCCCGGCCAGGCTCGCCGGCGCTGCCGAGTCACCGGCGGCCAGGCCCGCCAGGACGTAGTCGGTGAAGTACCGGACAGCGGCGCCGCCGGTCGCGGTCAGCTGCACATCTTCGATGGGCGCCTCCCGGGCGGCCTGCCACTCCTGCTCCGTGATCGCATCGGCATCGCGCATCAGGCGAAGGACCAGTCCGCGTCGCTCGCGAGCCGCATCCGGGTGCAGGACCGGGGAATAGAGATTCGGCCCCCGGATCATTCCGGCCAGGAGGGCCGACTCCGCGAGGTCGAGGCGGCTCGCGTCCTTGCCGAAGTACACTTCCGCGGCGCGCCCCACGCCGTGTACCGCGAGGCCGTCGTGATGGCCGAGGTATACTTCGTTGAGATACGCCTCGAGGATTTGTGACTTCGAATGGCGCGCTTCCAGGACCAGGGCCATCGAGGCCTCCCGGACCTTCCGCACGAGCGTGCGCCTGGAGTCGAGGAACAGGCTCCTGGCCAGCTGCTGCGTGATCGTGCTGCCCCCCTGGACGACACGACCGTCCCGCAGGTTCGCCAGGGCCGCCGCCCCGATCCTCAAGTAGTCGAGTCCGCCGTGGCGATAGAACCGCTGGTCCTCGACCGTCAGGATCGCGCCGATCAGATGGTCCGGCAGGTCCTCCAGGCGCACGGGAACGCAGTCCCGCCGCCCGGCCCCGGCGACCACGGTGAGGGGTTCCGGCTCGAGCGGAACGACGCGGTAGCGCTGGCCGTCGCGGTCCTCGAGCGACGCCACCCGACCCGCGCCGTCGAGACGGACTCGGACTGCCAGGCCGGCGCCGAGAGATCCGAGACGTCCGATCTCCCTGCCGGCGACGAGCCACTCCCGGCGGCCGCGCGCGAACTGACCGGGACCGACGCGTCCGCCGCGGACCTCCTCGTAGCCGATCCGCGAGAGGTGGCCCGCGAGGGCCGGGGCATCGAGGTACTGGCCGAGAACGAGAACCGGCGGGCGCGCGTAGAGGCGAACGGGAGGATCCGATCCGGCGGGGTCGAGGCGAGCCACCAGGACGGCCTCGGCAGCGAGCGCCGCCGTCGCGAGGGCGGCCGCCGCCACCAGCAGGCCCATGACCCGCCGGAGCGTCCGGTGAGCCGTCGGCTCCGTCGCCCTCCGCGTCTCCCGCACCTCTTTCCCCCGTCAGTCGTCCACGCCTGCCGGGCCCGCTACCTTCCCGCACCTGGTTGGACCGTGGAAGACCGAGAACCGTTGCCCCGGGACATGACAGGGACATCGACCGAGCGGAGAGCGCATGAACGGAGAGCCGATCTTCACGGACCTCGTCGGCATCATGGCCGTGGTCCTGATGGTGCCCGTGATCTTCCTGTGGCTGGAGCGCAGGACGGGCTGGAAGGTGTTCGACTACCTTCCCGCGATCATCTGGATCTTCCTCACCCCGGTATTCCTGAGCAATTTCGGGGTCATACCGCGCCAGAGCCCGGTCTACGACACGTTCAAGTCGTTCGCCGTCCCGCTCTTCATCGTCCTGATGCTGCTCGACATCAACATCCGACAGGCGATGAAGGTCGCGTGGCGCGGCGCCATCGTCCTGGTGATCGGCTCCGTCGGGGTGGTGGTCGGCGCGGCCGTGGCGTTCGTGACGTTTCGGTCGGGCCTGCCCGAGAACGCGTGGTCGGGATTCGGAGCGCTCGCCGGAAGCTGGATCGGAGGGACCGGCAATCTCGCCGCGGTCGCCGAGAGCGTCGGTACGCCGAGTGAACAGCTCGGACTGGTGGTCATCGTCGACAACTTCGTCTACCTGGCGTACTTCCCGTTGATACTGATGTGCAAGCGCTGGGCGAAGCCCTTCGACCGGTGGACCGGCGTCTCACAGGCGCAGCGCGATCACTTCGCGGAAGCGACCCAGCAGGTCGAACGGAAGACGCACGAGGTTCATTTCCGTGACATCCTCACGCTGCTGGGCTGGGCTTTCGTGGCCGTCCTCGCGGCGAACTGGCTGGCGAGTCTCGTTCCGCCGCTTCCCCCGGTCCTGACGCAGAAGACCTGGGCCCTGCTCCTCGTCACGAGCTTCGGAATCATCCTCTCCGCAACGAAGCTGCGGGACGTGCCCGGCACGGAACCGCTGGCCATGGCGTTCGTCTACATATACATGACGATGATCGGAGCCTCGGCCGACCTCAGGCAGCTCGGCGGAGGTCAGTTCTTTCTCCTCGCCGGCTTTCTCACCATCGTCGTCCATCTGGCCTTCGTGCTCCTTGGGGCGAAGCTCCTCAAGCTCGACGTGAGCATGGCCGCCGTGGCCAGCGTCGCAGCGGTCGGAGGCGCCGCCTCGGCGCCGGTGGCGGCGGGCTACCACAGGGAAGAACTGGTTCCCATATCGATCATGCTCGCGCTGATCGGATACGCGCTCGGGAACTACCTGGGCGTCGCCACGGCGTATCTCTGCCACCTTCTGACCTGACGGACCCCGCGAAACTCGACGGGGACGACTACCGTATGTAGCCGCGGCAGAGCCAAGTCCGCCGCGCCTGCAGCACGAGTGCATGGCCTGGGAGCGGTGTGGTCACCGGGGTCGAAGGGGACAGCGCCATGGATGGATTCTTCAAGGACGTCAGATACGGCGTCCGGATGCTCATCGGCTCACCCGCCATCTCGCTCATCGCCGTCGTCGCGTTCGCGCTCGGAATCGGGCTCACGACGACGGTCTTCAGCATCGTGAACGGAGCGATGTACAAGGGCCTTCCGTTCGAGGGAGGGGATCGGATCGTCTCGATCTGGAGGACCAACCCGGAGCGTGACATAGACCGTGGCGGGATCTCCCTGCACGACTACGTGGACTACCGCGACCAGCAGTCGACGCTCGAGGAATTCGGGTTGTGGAACCAGGGCGCCGTGAACCTGGTGGGAGGCGACGACAAGCCGGAGCGATACCAGGGCGCCCTGGTCACCGCGAACATGTTCGACCTGCTGCGCGTCGCCCCCGTCGAGGGACGCGGCTTCCTTCCGGGCGAGGACGAACCCGGGGCCGACAAGGTCATGATCATCGGCTACGAAGTGTGGCAGGAGAAGTTCGACGGCTCTCCGGACGTGATCGGAAAGAGCGTGCGGACGAACGGGGAGCCGCGGACGATCGTCGGCGTCGCCCCCGAGGGATTCCAGTTCCCGGTCGAGGCGGAGCTCTGGGCCCCCCTCGAGATCGACCCGCTCGAGAACGAGCGCGGAAAGGGCCCGCAGTACCCGGGCTTCGGACGGCTGAAGGACGGAGTGACTCTGGACCAGGCTTCCGCGGAGTTCGCGACGATCGGCATGCGCCTCGAGTCGCAGTACCCGGAATCGAACGAGGGCTTCGCGCCGATCGTCGAACCATACACCAAGTTCGTGCTCGGAGATGACGTCTATGGCCTCCTGTTCACGATGCTGGGCGCCGCGATCGGCGTCCTGCTGATCGGCTGCGCCAACGTCGCGAACCTGCTGTTCGCCCGAGCCGCGGTCCGCGAAAAGGAAGTGGCCGTCCGTTCGGCGATGGGCGCGGGCCGGAGGCGGATCATCCGCCAGCTCCTGATCGAGGTGGGCGTTCTGTCCACCGTCGGGGCGGCGATCGGCATTCTGATCGGCCTGGCCGGCGTTTCCTGGTTCAACCGGGCGGTCGCCACGAATCCCCCGCCCTTCTGGATGACCTTCGATCCGGACGCCCGGGTGATGGCGTTCGTCATCGCGATCACGGCGCTGTCGGCGGTCGCCGCGGGCCTGCTTCCGGCCCTCCGCGCAACGGGCCGCGGAATGAACGACGCCCTGAAGGACGAGGGGCGAGGCTCCTCGGGCCTCCGGATGGGTCGGATCACGTCCGCGATCGTGATCGGAGAGGTGGCCGTGTCGTGCGGACTGCTCATCGCGGCGGGGCTGATGATCAAGAGCGTGGCGCAGCTGCGCACGGTCGATTTCCCGTTCGCGGTGGAGAACATCTTCACGGCGCGGCTCAGCCTCCCGCAGACGGATTATCCCGACGCCGAGGCACGCACGGCGTTCTACCACGAGTTCCTGCAGCGCCTGCAGATCACGCCCGGGGTCGAGGCAGCGACCCTGTCGGACGGGTTGCCGGCGCGAGGCAACGGAACGCGCGTGTTCGAGATCGAAGGAGGTGAGTACCCCACCGAGCGGGACTACCCGAGCGCCCGCGAGGGAATCGTCACTCCCGGCTACTTCGCCACCTTCGAGACGCCGGTGCTCGACGGACGACCGTTCGAGTTCGCCGACACGAAGGACAACGTCCCCGTGGCGCTGGTGAACAGCAGCTTCGTGCGGGAGTTCCTCGACGGCGCCGAGCCGATCGGCAAGCGGTTCCGGATCCATCAGGGAGACGACGTATACGACTGGATGACCGTCGTCGGCGTCGTGCCCGACCTGAAGATGGAGGGAATCGGGAACAACGATGCGAGCCCCGCGGGTTATTACATCGCCGTCGAACAATTCGCCGAGATCCTCGGCAATACGGTGAGCGTGGGGGTGCGGACCGCCGGAAATCCGGGCGCCCTGGCTCCGAGGGTCCGGGAGACGCTGGCCGGCATGGACCCCAACCTGCCGCTCTACGACGCGATGTCCATGCAGTCGGTGATCGACCAGCAGACCTGGTTCTACACCACGTTCGGCACCCTCTTCATGGCGTTCGGCTTCGTGGCTCTCTTCCTCGCGGCGGTCGGCCTGTACGGCGTCATGTCGTTCAGCGTCAGCCAGCGAAAGAGGGAGATGGGGATCCGGATGGCGCTCGGCGCCTACAACGGCCGCCTGATTCGATTGGCGATGCGACGCGGACTGAGGCAGCTGGCGATCGGGATCGCGCTCGGCATCGGACTGGCGACGCTCGCCACCCGACCGCTGCAGATCGTGCTGTACGAGGTGGACGCGCGCGACCCGGTGATCTTCGGCGGCGTCGTGCTGGCCCTGGCCGCAGTCGGGATCCTCGCAACCTACATCCCGGCCCGCCGCGTAAGCCGGATCCACCCGGCCGAGGCACTCACTCCGGGCTGATCGCGGACCGGGGGATCAGTCGCGCGTCGGTCCTCCCTGTTCCTCGGGCTGACCGTCCGCGGGGTCGTAGACCCGCACGAAGGCGACCGGCATCGGGAGGCGGTCGCCCTCCAGCCGGGTGAGCACGTGCAGACGCCCGGTCCCCGGCTGGATGATGTACTCCTCGGACAGGAGCAGCCCTCCATCGAGCCGGCGCTCCAGCAGCAGCTTCCCCTCCGCCCAACGCGCCCGGTATTCCACCTCCCGGCCGTTCGCCCCCTCTATCTTCTGCTTGCGCCCGTCCGTGAACAGGCGGAGTTGGTGGTCCGGGTAGGCGATCGATACGGTCGAATCGGTCCGCTCGATCTCGAAGCCATCCACGTTCGCCCGCAAGGCCGCGAACGCCCCCCGTCCCCGGGACGACGGCGGGGGCCCTCCCTGCCCCGGCCTCGCGCGCGGAGCGCCCTCCGGCATGCCCATCGCCCGGAGCTGCTCCGCCGGATCGTCGCTCAACGCCCGATTCAGCTTCCAGCGCCCGGCGAGCGGGTCTCTCATGCCGGCCCCCGGCGCCGTCTCCTGGGCGTGCGCCGGGGGCGTCCCGACGGCCGCCAGGGCAAGCAGGCACAGCACAGTCGAACGGGTCGCGGTCTTCCACATCGGTCGAATTGCCTCGTCGTAGCCGGTATCGATTCCGGGTGACGGTAAGACCCGACACGCGGTTTCCGGTTCCGGTCGGACGCATGATCCCATGCGGCCCGCCCGTGGGCACGGGAAATGCAAATACTCGGGGTGGTCACCGGCCCAACCCAGAGCGGAGGCTATCGGGTTTGAGTACCGCGGCATGCCCCATTTGCGGGCGTCCAGCAGCGCCAGGGGCGCGATATTGCACGACTTGCGACTTTCAGGCACGCCCTGAGAAGGTCGAGGGCGAACTTGTGCACGTTGCAAAACATCGTGCCGCATCCGGCACTCGTTTCGCCGAGGTGCGCATATTCCTGGGTGTCTTCATGATCGCCGCCATCACCACGACCGTACTCGGCATGGGCGGTCCGCTGGGCATTCCGGGGCTGCGTGAGAGCCTGGGTCTCGAGCCGCTCGCCGACTCGGCCCAGGTCGAGTGGGGCGAGATCCGCTGGGTGCACGCGGTCTCCCGCATCCGGGCCGCACGGTCGACCAAGAGCGCGGTCGTAGGCCGCCTGGAACCTGGCGACAGCGTCAGAGTGGATTACGCACAGGCTGGCTGGTACGCCGTGTTTCCTCCGCAGTCCGCGGTGCGCGGCGAGTCGGCCGCGGTCGGCTACGTGTACGGAGATCTGTTGAAGAAGGAACCTCCCCCCGACGTCCACGTGCCGCTGGTCCGCATCCTCCCTTAGGGCTCAGCCGCCCCTCGACCTGCGCCACATCCAGAGGGCGAGACCGGTGAGGGCGAGTGCCGCTCCCGGAACGCCGAGGGCGAACGCCGCGAACGTCCACGCATAGTACGAGGCCATGGTCGGGGCGAAGCGGTTCCACGCCCAGGTGGCGGCGGGCAGGGCCAGGAAAGCGAAACCGATCTGCATCAGGAGCCGCGGCGCACGTGCGTAGAGGGAGGCCCCGTCGCTCCCGCCACCCGCCGTCCACAGCAGCAGCAGTCCGAACGTCACGAGGGCCGGTCCCTCGAACATCCATCCGTCGAGAGTGGCGCCCGGAAATCCCGCCCCGCCCTCCGCGGGGGTGAGGACGCGCCACGTGGCGACGAGACCTGTCGCGCAGATCAGCACACCTGAGAGCGCTGTCGTCCAGCGAATCCACGGGCGCATGAATATCCTTCTCCCGCTCGAGTACTGCCGGATCTCACGTACGCCGAACCTACCCCGGGCACGGTCGTCTCTCCAGACTCGGCCCTCCGACCGATCCGCGCCTCGCGAGGAACCCGGCGAGCCATCGAGGGTTCTCCGACGGTGGCGGCGGGCTACCCGGGTCTGCCTCACGGACGACCTTCGAGGCAGATCGGAAGCAAGATGCTCAGAGCCATTTGCATACCGCTGTTGTTCCTTCTAGTCGGCTGCGGATCCGAGGATCCGTTCGCGGCACCCGATCTTCCCGATGACGTGGGCGTGGCGGGCGACGGCCAGCTGGCCGAGGCCCTGGAGCCGATACGCGCGGCCTTCGACGTGCCCGCTCTCGGGGCGATCCTGATCCACCAGGGGCAGATCGTGGAGACCGCAGCGGTGGGCCGACGATCCCTCGGATCTGCGACGCAGGTCACAACCGGGGACCAGTGGCACGTCGGGTCCCTCACCAAAGCCATGACCGCGACGCTGGCGGCCGTCCTGGTGGAGGAGGGACACCTGGACTGGACGACGACGATCGCCGAGGGTCTGCCGGGAATCGCCCCCCTGATCCTGTCAGGGTTCGAGGACATCACCCTCGAGGAGCTGCTGTCGCACACTTCCGGATTGACGAACGATCTCGTGAGTACGGCCTGGTGGGACAACCTGCCGCACTCCGACGACCTTCCGGACCAACGCCTCGCCCTGTCCGTCGAGCTCCTCCAGACACCGCCGGCAGGTCCGCGCGGCGAATACCTGTACAGCAACGGCGGCTACGTGGTGGCCGGCGCCATGCTGGAGCGCGTCATGGGCGAGGCGTGGGAGGACCTGATCGCCTCACGCCTGTTCGCACCGCTGGGAATGACCAGCGCCGGCTTCGGCGCCCCCGGATCGCCGGGCAGCCTGACCGAGCCCTGGGGGCATTCCCTGGACGCCGGGTCGTATGCTCCCGTCGAACCGGGCCCCGCGGCTGACAACCCGCCCGCCATCGGTCCCGCGGGCACCGTGCACCTGTCGATGGCCGACTACGCGAAGTTCATGGCGCAGCACATAGCCGGAGAGCGCGGCGTGGACGGTCTGGTGAGCGCCGAGACGTTCACCAGGCTGCACCGGCAGGCCCTCGGAACGGCCTACGGTCTGGGGTGGGCGGTCACCGTCAGGGATTGGGCGGACGGCGTCGCGCTGTATCACGAGGGCAGCAACCTGCTCTGGTACGCCAACGTGTGGCTGGCGCCGGAGCGGGACATGGGAATGCTCGTGGTCACCAACGCGGGTGGAGACCGTGCGTTCCGGGCGACGGACGCCGCGATCGACGCCCTGATCGGGCGCTTCGAAGCGGCTCAGGCTCCCCTGGTCGAAGAGGCGAGAACAGGACGGCAGTAGTGAGAGCGGGCGGCGCCTCCCGGACGCCGCCCGTTTCCTCGAAGGACTGTCGTCAGGCGCTCACCGCGCCGGACCTCTCGTGCCACCTCTCCCCATGCGCGCCCGGCCGTCCGCCGCCCTCCTGCCTGCGCCCTGCCTCGCGAACAGCCGGGACAGCGAGTCGTGGAGGATCCAGATCTCCTCCTGCTCCGCCGTCAGGCCGAGGGACTCGACCCTGGCGGCCTGGCCCGCCTGCCACCGCTCCTGTCGCAGGCTCTGCGCCTGCTCGCGTCTGGCCTCCGCCTCGCTGCGGCGAGCCTCGGCTTCCGCGCGATGCTGTTCCAGCGCCGCGCGCTGGTCGGCCGTCAGGACGGACTGCGCGGCCTCGTGGATCTCGGCCCTGATCGAGGCGAGGCGCTGCTCGGCCGAATCACGACTCAGGCTGCCGGCCCTCAGACCATCCCTGATCTCCGCCATCTCCGCCGCGTGCGCCTCGCGAATCTCGTTCAACTGCGCCTGCTGTTCGTCCGACAGGTCCAGTCCGGCTACCCCCGGCACGAACCCGGGATCGAAGCGTCGGCGCTGGCCGGCCCCCATCGGCGGAGCGACCGAGCGGCCCTGGAACTGGCCCCGCCCCATCCGCTCCGGTCCGGGTCCATCGGGGGGACCGGCTGCCTGCGGCCTCGATCCGCGAGCCGCGATCGCCGCGATCTGCTCCGAAGTCAGGATCTTCTGAAGGTCGGCCGCGACCCTCCACGTGGTGCCGGGCTCCCCGAGCCCGTCCCTGTATCCCACGAACAGCTCCTGGACGGCGTGCTCCTGATCCTGCGACAGATCCAGCCCCTCGGCGTAGCGGTCCACGAGGGCCGACAGCCGGGCATCCGTCCATCCCGGCGAAGCTTGCCCGGTGGCCTCCTGCGCGGCAGCCTCCGGAGGTGTTCCGTGGCAGGCTCCTCCCACTCCCGCCATCCCGATCATCAGGCCGGCGAAGGCTACGCGCCGCCGACGGCTTCCCTGTCTTCGTTTCCGTATCATCATCCACCTCGTGGTGCACTCGACCGCCTGTTCGGTCGGGAACTCTGTGCGGGAGTCTTCGCTCCCCCGATTTGCTCTTTAGACGCCACGGGGTCGAGCGTCATTCCCGCTTCGGACGGAAGGCGCGTGGAATCGCGCGTGGAGATGCGTGTGGACCGCTCCCGGCCGGAGAGCCTGGTCCGACGGGGCCCGAAGTGCCTCAGGCCCTTCGGTGCAGCTCGAGAAGTCGTGGCCTCAGGCGTTCGGCGGTCTCGATGGCCGAGGCCACGTCGCGCAGCTCGGTCACCATGTCGGTGAGCTCGCTCGACCGTGACTCGGCCATCACGTGGGTCCTGCTGGAGCCGTGTCTGGACAGGGTCTGCTTACCGAGCCGGTCCATCCACGTGGAAAGTCGAACCAACCGCTGCATCGTGTGCTCGAAGTCACGCGACCACCAGTCGAGAAGGTCTTCCGTCTCGGCCGCGGCATCGCCATCCGCCGCGCGCTTTCGAATCCGGTCGAGCTCCGAGGTGGGAATGCGCCACTCCCCGTCCTGCTTGCGAGCCGATACTCCCCCCGTGCGGATCCAGTTGTACACGGTGTTGAAGTGACGACCGCTCAGCCGGGCGAATTCGTGGACGCCAAGTGTCTCTCGCATGGCAATTCCTGGTGTTGTTGTCGCTATTCATATTACTTGCTTCTGTGCATAAGTCAATGTACAAGGCCGTGTTTCGGCCGATCTTGACGAGATCGTCCCTGATGCGGTACGGTTCGCATCCGTCGCGAACACTGCCCTGAAACGGAGCCAGATTTGAGCCAATACCTGTTGATCGCCATCGCCAGCATCATCACACTCGGCATCGCTGCCGAGTGGATCGCGTGGCGCATCGGGCTGCCATCGATCCTCGTGCTCCTGCTGTTCGGCATGGTGGTCGGTCCGTTCACCGGCCTTCTCGACCCCGATCTCCTGTTCGGCGATCTGCTCTTCCCGGTGGTCTCGGTGTCCGTCGCGATCATCCTGTTCGAGGGAGGCACGAGCCTCCGACTCCAGGAGCTGAGGCAGGTCGGGCGGGTGGTGACCAGCCTGGTCACCGTGGGGGCCATCGTCACCTGGGCGCTCGCGACGTGCTCGGCGCACTACATCCTGGGCATGGACCTCGAGCCCGCCCTGCTTCTCGGGGCGATCCTCGTCGTGACCGGCCCCACCGTCATCGTCCCTCTGCTTCGCCAGATGCGGCCCCAGGCGCAGGTCGGCAACACGCTCAAGTGGGAAGGCATTCTCATCGACCCCGTCGGAGCGGTGCTCGCCGTTCTCGTGTTCGAGGTCCTGCTGGCCGGCGGTCTCGAAGTCGCGTGGACCGTGGGCACGGCCGGCCTCCTGACCACGATCGTGATCGGGGCGGTGCTCGCCGCCGCCGGGGCCGGACTGATGATCTGGCTGCTCGCCCGACGGTGGGTGCCCGAGTTCCTCCAGAGTCCGCTCTCGCTGACGCTCGTCGTGGCGGCCTTCGCCGGCTCCAACGCGCTGCAGCCCGAATCGGGTCTCCTCACCGTGACCCTGATGGGCATGGTGATGGCGAACCAGCGATCGGTGAACGTGCGCCACATCGTGGAGTTCAAGGAGAACCTGCGCGTCCTCCTCATCTCTTCCCTGTTCATCGTGCTGGCCGCCCGCCTCGACCTGGCGGACCTGCGAGCCGTGGGGATCCCCGAGGTCGCTTTCGTGGCGACTCTGATTCTGGTCGTTCGGCCCCTGGCCGTGGCGATCGCCACGGTCGGCTCGGACTTCGGCTGGCGTGAGCGCGTGGTTCTCGGGTGGGTGGCCCCACGCGGGATCGTGGCCGCCGCCGTGTCCTCGCTGTTCGCGCTCGAGCTCACACAGCACGGGTACGGCAACGCGGGACAGCTGGCGTCGGTCACGTTCCTCGTGATCATCGCCACCGTCCTCGTGTACGGCTTCACGTCGGCGCCGCTCGCGAGGGCCCTCGGGATCGCGGAGCCGGACCCGCAGGGAGTGCTGTTCGTGGGAGCGCACCCGTGGGCCCGGGAGATCGCGCGGGAGCTGCACGAGCTCGGATTCCCGGTACGCCTGGCCGACACGAATCGCCACAACATCGCGCAGGCGCGACTGGCGGGTCTGCCCGGCTATTATGGAAGCACGTTGACGGAGGGGGCGCTGGACCAGATCGACCTGGCGGGGATCGGGTACCTGCTGGCGGTCACCTCGAACGACGAAGTGAACTCGCTCACGGGTCTCAACTTCAGCGAAGTCCTGGGTACGGATGCGGTGTATCAGCTGCCCCCCGAGGGCTACGCGACCGCCACGGACGACACGCTGCTCGGTCGCCACCTGAGGGGAAGATTCCTGTTCAGGCCCGAAGCGGACTACTGGCAGCTTACGGCCAGATTCGACGCCGGCGCGGGCGTCAAGGCCACGAAGCTCAGCGAGGCCTTCGGCTACCGGGACTTTCTGGAGCAGCACCCGGACGCGATCCCGCTGTTCGTGGCTGAGGACGGCGAGCTCACGGTCGTCACGCTCGACCGACCCCCGGCCCCACAGTCAGGTCAGACGATCGTGGCGGTGGTCGGAGTCTGACGACGGACTCGCGCCGCCGGGAGTCAGCCGCTAGCGGCCGACCGAGAAGCTCACGGGCTGCGCGACCCAGACGCCGACCGGCTTGTCCCGCAGCATGGCGGGCGTGAACTTCATCTCGGCCGCGATCGCCAGGGCCGTAGCGTCAAGCTGCGGGTAGCCGCTGGAACGGTTGATCACGGCGCGTCCCGGCCTGCCCTGTTCGTCCACCCACACCCACATCGTCACCTCGCCCCCGATGCCCGCTTCCTTGAGCGCTTTCGGATACAGGCGGTCGAGAAGCCGGAGCATCTCCGGCGCGTTCGTCAGGCGTGGATCGACGTCCCGCGCTATGTATACGGGCTGGTCGCTCGGGTCCACCTCGACGTTGGGCGGCGGCGGCGCCAGCTCGGAAACCGGATTGTCCTCGAACGTGGACGGCGCGATGGTGATGTCTTCATCGATCGGACGATCGGACAGTATGGGGCGCGCAGGTCGCATGATCGCCTCCGGAGGGGGAGGGATCCTGACCTCTGGCGGGAGCTCGACGGCCGACAGCTCCTCGGGCACGAAATCGAGGTTCGCCGCCTGCATCTTCGGGAAGAACTCGAAGGCGGCGAAGTGAAAGGCGATGGACACGAGCACGCCCACCGCGATGATGAGCCGGTAGGAGTCCTTGAAGCGCTGATTGGCGGTGGGGGGACTCTCCTCGGGCCGCCCCTCCGAAACCGAATTCACGACCTCGCCCGGCATCGTACTCTCCTGTTGCCCGTGTCCGCGTTCCGCGGCCCTCACGCCGGAATGCGCCCAATCCGGCCGCACCCGGACGGGTTGCACCTCAATCTACTATACGCGGCGACGGCGACGAAGGGTTCGATCCATACGATCGTCGTCAGAGCCTCCGATCGTGTATATTGAGGACAGCCCGCGCGGTGGCTCCGGCGACACCGGGGTCGGCACCGGAGCTCGGGAGAGGCGATGAGTGACAGCTGGTCCGACGCTGAACGTCTGGCGGCCCAGGTTCTTGCCGCGAGCTCGCAAGAGTCGCTGCGGGAGCTTCTTGCCGAGCTCGACCGGGGCCTTTCCCCGTCGACCGACTCCCCACTGTCCCGGGACTCTCGAAGCCGCACCCGACGCGGGCGTCGAGCGCGCGCGGTGATTTTCAGCGGGTTGCGGGACTCCCACGTCACGGAAGTCGCGGTCGACCTGGTGGTCGTGCTGGTCGCCATCGCCTGCATAGGGGTCGGGGCGCGGCCGCTCGCGGTCCCGGTCGCCGAGGCCGCGCCCGACCTCTCGGCGGCGCTGTCCGAAGTCAGCATTCCGGTGCCGACGGCCGACATCCGGTCGGACGCGCTGACCGCCGTCCCGCCGGGGGATCGACGCGTGTCGGCAGCCGACCCGCTGACGGTGGCCGCGCGCAGCCTCGAGGCAACGGTCAGGAGGTACCGGGACGTCGCAGCGATGCATGCTCGGGGGAAGCTGCCGTGCTCGGGGCTGCGCACGAGCTACGAGGAAGTGGAAGCCGGCTGGATTCGTTACAGCACCACGCGCGGACGAGCCTACGGCGAAGGCCTTCCCGACCGCCTCGCAGGCTGGGACGCCGCTCTGTACGAGGCGGTCCGCGACGTGGACCGGGACTTCACGGCCGCCGGGTGCAACCGGCCCTAGGCCGAGCCCGGAACGGCCGACCCTCCGAAGGATGTGAAATGCGGATGTGGAAGCGGTCGCTGCTCTCGTCCATCCTCGCCGCCTGCGTCCTTCCTGCCGGCGTCGCGCTGGGGCAAGCCGAAGCTCTGCCGTCAGGCGACTGCCTGGAGGACGCACCGTTCCCCTGCTCCACACCCGCAGACGAGGGCCTCGATCCGTTCGTCCTCGAGACGTTCATGAACGACGCCGCCTGGTGGGGCGAGCAGGGGCTGATCATGGGCGCCGAGCTGCTGGTGATCAAGAACGGACGGATCGTGTGGCACAAGGTGGTCGGATGGAGCGACTACGAGCGCCGGATCCGACTCGAGCGTAACTCGATCTACCGCATCCGGTCGATGACGAAGCCGTTCATCGGCGCGGCGATCCTGATGCTCGCGGAAGAGGGCCGTCTCGAGCTCGACGACCCGGTGGCCCGCTACCTTCCGTCGTTCGACAACGAGCGGTCCGGCGGCATCACGATCCGGGAGCTCCTGACCCACGGATCCGGTTTCGAGCAGACTCCCTTTCCGGAAGGGTACTGGGAGCGGCCCGACCTTCGCTCCGCGGTCGACCTCGTGGGAGCGGAGGGACCTCCGAACCCACCGGGCGAGGCGTATCGCTACGCGGACCGCAACTCGGCGACGCTCGGAGCGATCGTCGCCCAGCTGACCGGTCGCCCCGTCGAGGATTTCGTCCGGGAGCGGATCCTCGTGCCGCTCGAGCTGCACGACACCCACACCTATTTCTCGCCGGACAGCACGTGGGCGCCGCGCGTGAACAGCACCTACGGGTGGACCGCCGGCCATCTCGAAAGATACTGGGACAACACCCTTCCGCAGCGAACGCCCTGGTTCCGGGCGAGCGGAGGTCTGTACAGCACCGTGTTCGACTACGCCCGTTGGCTCGCCGTGTGGATGAACCTGGGAGCCGACGGCAGCGGGCGGCTGCTCTCGGAAGCGACGGTTCGGCTGGCGCTGGCTCCGGGCTACGTGCCGGGATACGGCATGCACTGGGAGCGGTTCCGGGAAGCGGCCGATGGGACGGGGCTGCCGGCTTTCGGGCACAGCGGCTCGGATGGCACGATCGCGATCGCCTTCCCCGAGGCGGACGCGATGGTCCTGTACTTCACGCAATCGCGCGGGTCGCCCCTCGTGTGGCAGGATGCGATTCGCCGCCTCCCCTCGCTGGTCGGGCTGGAATGAAGATCCGGGAGGCAGGGTGAAGCCGATGGGAATGGCGCGCCGGGGCCCCCGGATGCTCCTGGCGGTCATCGTGGTCTCGTCGGCCGGTTGCGGCGCGGACGACGCTTCGCGACCCGGGTTCCCACGTACGCCTCGCACCCCGATCGAAGGAGCGCCGTTTCCGTACGCGGAGTCGCCCGAGGCCGTCGGAGTGTCTTCGGACGCGATCTGGCTGTTCAAGGAACGACTCTACTCGAGGGTCGTCGCGCGGCACGTGATCGGGGCCGAGATCCTCGTCGTCGTGAACGGACAGATCGTGCTCCACCAGGCGATGGGCTGGGCCGACCGGGACGACCTGAAACCGATGGAGCGAAACTCGATCTTCCGTCTCGCCTCGATGACGAAGCCTCTCGTCGGTACGGCGACTCTGATGCTCGCCGACGAGGGGCTGATCGAGATCGAGAACCCGGTCGGCCGCTACCTCGATTCCTTCCGCCACGGACCCTCGAGCGAGGTCACGGTGAAGCAGCTGCTCAC
>CANPVW010000284.1 GCA_947581745.1 Candidatus Benthicola azotiphorus | reverse complement strand
TGTCCGCCCGCGCCCACAGTTCATCTACGTCCCGGACGATCTCCGCCCCGACCGCCGTGTACGCCGAGTCCTCGAAGCCGCTCCCGAGTCCACCGTCCTTCTCCACCAGGACCTCGTGCCCCAGAGCGACCAGAGCCTCCACACCGCCCGGAACGACGGCGATGCGGTTCTCGTGCGACTTGATCTCCTTCGGAACCCCCACGATCATGGTGTAGCTCCTTTTTCAATTCTTTCGAGGGCGATTCGGAACCGTGAGGTCCGGCTCGCCAAAACGGCGTCGGGAAGACGCCGGAAAGACCTGTTCGACCGACCAGAGGGGATTATGCGGGCCACAGTTCCAGGACCGCTACCCCCTCCGGATCATACAACCTGGAGACCTCGTCCGCTTGAGCGAGATCGATCCCGTCGATCAGATCGACGAGCGCGTCGAGGTTCCGATACGGCTCCCCGTACAGGACCAGCGCTGCGAGCCTGTGCATGCGTGCCGCAGGTGACTCCAGGGACAGCAGGATCTGGCCCTTGATCTGTTCCTTCACCGCTCCGAGTTCGGCGGCCGACAGCCCGGTCTCGCTGAGCCGTCGCATCTCTTCCAACAGTACATCGCGGGCCTGTTCGGCCGTCTCGGGCCGGGTGCCCAGATACGCTCCCAGGTGACCGCCCCTGGCGTAGAACGACTGGAACGAGAACACCGAATAGGCGAGCCCCAGCTCTTCCCGAAGGCGCTGGAACAACCTCGAGCTCATTCCTCCACCGAACGCCTGCCCAACCAGGATCGCGGCGTGCCGCAGCGGACTGGCGTGATCCAGCCCCAGGCCTCCCGCGACCACGTGCACCTGCCGCCCGCCGGGGCGGCTCACCACCTTGCGGCCGCGCGCCGTCGACAGGAGCTCCGGCACTTCCTCGCCCCCCGCGCCATTCCCCGAGGCGGGCCACAGCCGCCGGACCTTCTCGAGGAGGTCCTCGTGATCGACCTGCCCCGCGGCGGCGACGACGAGGTTCTCGGGGCGGTAGGCCCCGGCGTGCAATCTCCGGAGGAGCCCGGTGTCCATGGCCTCCACCGTCTCGCGGGTTCCCAGGATCGGGGCGCCGTACGGGTGCCCGTCGTACAGAAACTCGGAGTGGAGCTCGAACACCAGGTCGTCGGCCGTCTCCTCGGTCCGCGCGATCTCCTCGAGCACCACGCCTTTTTCCATTCGGAGGTCCTTCGCGCGGAGAGACGGGTAGAAGACCAGATCGGCGAGCACGTCGAGGCCGGTCTGGAGGTGATCGGAGGGAACGCGCACCTGAAATGACGTATGTTCGTGGGTCGTGTAGGCATCCAGGGAGCCACCGGCATCCTCGATGGCCGCCGCGATGTCTCGCGCCGAGCGCCTTCTGGTTCCCTTGAACACCATGTGCTCGAGGAGGTGCGCGGCACCCCGACAATCCGGGTGCTCGTGGGCCGTCCCACGTCTCACCCAGACCCCGGTGGCCACCGAGCGCACCGAGTCCATCGCTTCCGTCAGGACGACGGTGCCCGAAGGAAGAACGGAGCGCCGGACCTCAGGGTCCAGGCGCTCCGTCGTCTCTGCCGCTTCCGCGATCACGACATCTCCGGTCTCTCGGGAAGACCCGAATGCGGAGTTCGGCTCAGTTCGCGGACATGGCGGCCCGGCGCGAGAGCTTCAGACGTCCGCGCTCGTCGATCGCCAGCAGCTTCACCTTGACCACGTCGCCCGGCTGCACGACGTCTTCCGTATTCTCGGTGCGCCCTTCCTCGAGCTCCGAGATATGACACAGACCCTCCGTGCCCGGAATGATCTCCACGAAAGCCCCGAAGGTCGTCGTGTTCTTGACGACGCCCTCGTAGATCCGGCCGACCTCGGGCTCCTCGACGATCGCCTCGATCATCGCCCGGGCCTTTTCCCCGCCCTCGCCC
Source organism: Candidatus Benthicola azotiphorus (assembly GCA_947581745.1). Classification (GTDB taxonomy): domain Bacteria; phylum Gemmatimonadota; class Gemmatimonadetes; order Palauibacterales; family Palauibacteraceae; genus Benthicola; species Benthicola azotiphorus. Next base: position 16,865 of record CANPVW010000284.1, on the reverse strand, counting down.
GAGATCGACGACACCGTGACCACCCCGCTGTCTTCGATGTTGATCTGGGCGCCCGTCTGCTCCTGAATGCTCCGGATCGTCTTGCCCTTCGGCCCGATGACCTCGCCGATCTTCTCGGGATTGATCTGAATCGTCATGATCCTCGGCGCGTACCGCGACATCTCCGACCGCGGCTCGCCCAGTGTCTGGCGCATCACCTCGAGAATGTGGAGCCTCCCCTTGCGGGCCCTCTCCAGTGCCTCGCGCATCGTCTCCAGACTGAGTCCGCCGATCTTGATGTCCATCTGGATGGCCGTGATGCCATCCGCGGTGCCGGCGACCTTGAAGTCCATGTCGCCCAGGGCATCCTCGATCCCGAGAATGTCCGTGAGAACCGCCACCGAATCGCCCTCCTTGATCAGCCCCATCGCCACGCCCGCGCACGGCGCCCGCAGCGGAACTCCCGCGTCCATGAGGGAGAGCGAGCCGCCGCACACCGTGGCCATCGAACTCGACCCGTTCGATTCCAGGATGTCGGACACGATTCGGATCGTATAGGGGAACTCGTCGTACGCGGGCAGCAGCGATTGAAGCGCACGCTCGGCCAGCATCCCGTGTCCGATCTCACGGCGGCCCGGACCGCGGAACGGCCGCACCTCGCCCACCGAGAAGGGGGGGAAGTTGTAGTGCAGCATGAAGGACTTGGACGTCTCCTCGCGGACATCGATGGAGTCGATCCGCTGCTCGTCCTGGATCGTCCCCAGCGTGCTTACGCACAACGCCTGGGTCTGGCCCCGCGTGAACAACGCCGAACCGTGCGTCCGAGGCAGGATGCCGACGTCACACGAGATCGGGCGGATCTCGTCCAGCCCGCGGCCGTCCACCCGCTCACCTCGCTCCAGGATCTGACGGCGCATCGTCTCCTTCTCGAGACCCTTCATCACGCTCGAGATGTCGTCGAGGTGCTCTGCAAACTGCTCGTCACCCTGCAGATCGTCCGTCACGGACTCTCTCAGCGCCGAAAGGGCCTGGTTCCGCTCCTCCTTGTTCGGAAGCGAGAGCGCCTCCTCGACCTTGCTGGCCGCCCTCTCCCTGACAGCGGCTTCGAAGTCCGCCGATACCCCCTTGGGCTCGTACTCGAACTTCTGCGGGGGGCCGCCGACCATCTCCAGCAGCTCGTGCTGGATCGCGATCAGTTCCCGGATCGCCTCGTGGCCTACCTCGAGCACGGAAATGAGATCTTCCTCGCTGATCTCGACCGAAGCCCCCTCGACCATGACGATCGATTCGTCGGTCCCGGCGACCACGATGTCCATGTCCGAGTACTCGAGCTGCTCGAACGTGGGGTTGATTACCCACTCACCCGAAACCCGGCCGACCCGGACACCGGCGATAGGTCCACCCCACGGAATCGGCGAGATGGTCAGCGCCGCGGAGGCGCCGAGCATGCCGAGAACGTCGGCGTCGTTCTCCTGATCGGCCGAGATGATGAAGCAGGCGACCTGCGTCTCGTTCTGGTAGTCGTCGGGAAACAGGGGGCGCAACGGCCGGTCGATCTGACGGGCCGAGACGATCTCCTTGTCGCTCGGACGTCCCTCTCGCTTGATGAACCCGCCCGGGAACTTCCCGGCGGCATACGTCTTGGCCCGGTATTCGACCGTGAGGGGGAAGAACGGGAACCGGGACGGCCTCCGCTCCGCCATCGCCGTCACCAGTACCACCGTATCTCCATACTGAGCGAGCACGGCTCCGTCCGCCTGCCGCGCCATCCTGCCCGTCTCGAGGATCAGCTTCCGACCCGCGAACTCCTTCTCAATCCTGTGTGCCATCTCTTCTTTCTTCTCTTTCCGCTCTTCTCAAGCTTGCTTACGTATGCATCCCGGCCGCGAACCTCCCGCGTTCTCGTAGCGGGCACGGGCGGGACAACAAAAAAACGGCAGTTCGAGGGCGCGTCGCGCCTCCGAACCGCCGAGTTGCGGAGTCTGCCACTGCCTTACCTTCGCAGACCCAGTTCCTTGATCACCGTCCTGTATCGCTCGTACTCGTTCTTCTTCAGGTACTCCAGCAGCCGGCGTCGTCGGCCCACCATCTTGAGCAGGCCCCTCCGGCTGTGGTGGTCCTTCGGATGTGTACGGAAATGCTCCGTGAGATGCTCGATCCTGGCGGTCAGCTGCGCGACCTGAACCGCTGGCGATCCCACGTCTCCCTCGTGCGCTCCGAACTTCTCGGCGATGGCCGTCTTTTCTTCCGTGCCCAGCGTCATCTGTTCGAGATCCTTCAAGTGCGTGATTTCAAGACATATCAAGCTGTTAATAATAGCGACCGAGTGCCGATGTGTAAAGCGTAGAATCCGTGTCTCTGGCGGACGACACCGTCACTCGACGTCGTGTTCCGCAAAGTAGTCGCGGGCCATCTCCCGGTCACGCTTCATCTGCTCCACGAGCTCGGACGATGTGCTGAAAGGTCGCACGTCGCGAAGACGCTTCAGGAAGTCGACCCTGACTCGTTCGCCGTAGATGTCCTCGTCGAAGTCGAGTATGTAGAGCTCGATCGAGGGAGGCGAGCCGGCGAAGGTGGGTCGCGGCCCGAGGTGCAGCAGCCCGGAACGGATCATCGTCCGGAGAGAGGCTCTCACGGCGTAGATTCCCTGCATGGGAAGCAGCTTGCCACCCCCGGGAGCCGCGATGTTGGCCGTCGGAAAGCCGAGGTCCCGGCCACGTCCCATGCCGGTCACGACCGGGCCCCGAAACGAATACGGCCGTCCGAGGTCCACTGCGGCACTCTCCACCGCGCCTTCCGACACGCTGGCCCTGATACGGGTCGAGGATACGGGAGCCCCATCGGAGGCGACCGCCGGGACGACATCCACGGCGAAATCGAATTCGGAGCCGAGACGTCGCAACAGATCGATGTCTCCCGCCCGTCCTCTCCCGAAGCCGTGGTCGTAGCCGATCACCAGCTCCGCTACCCGGAATCTCCGTCGAAGTACCCGCTCAACGAACTCCTCGGGCCCGTATCGCGACAGGGATCGCGTGAACGGCAGGAACGCGACGTAATCCAGGCCCGACTGCGTGAGAATCTCCTTCTTCTCGTCCGGGGTGGTCAGCAGGCCCGGGGCTTCCTCCGGCCGAACGACGGTCAGCGGGTGCCGGTCGAAGGTCACCAGGACGCTGTGCAGACCTCGCTCGGCCGCGCGGCGGGTGATCTCCGCCAGCACCGCCATGTGCCCCCTGTGAACCCCGTCGAAACTCCCGACGGTGACCACGGTTCGGCCGACGTCGGGCGGCAGGCCGCTTTCCCATGCCCGCGCCTCAGACATGGAACACCTTCTCCGGCTGCAGTTCGCACGCCTCCCGGCGCGCCACTGCCACCAGTCGCTCCCCGGCGACCAGGGCGACCGGCAGGTCCGATCCATCCGGGCCATGCGGATCCCGGATGCGTCGTCCGTGCTCGATCTCGGCCGTCTCGCACGGGGTCAATGTCCGAACGGGGAGCCACGAGAGGGCATCTACCGGCGAGATCACGGCACATTCCGGAATCTCGCCCGCCTCCAGGTCCAAGAGGTCCACGGCGTCGTTCACTCGAAACGGACCTATGGACTCCCGGCGCAGCGTCTTCAGGTGAGCCCCACACCCGAGAGCCCTCCCGAAGTCCCGGGCCAGCGACCGAACATAGGTGCCGGTCGACACCTCTGTGAGAAGGTCCACTTCGGGAAGCCGGATGCCCGTCACTTCGAACCGATGCACTTCCACCGCCCTGGGCTCAAGCGCGACGTCCCCGCCGGCCCGGGCGACCTCGTAGGCACGTCGCCCATCCACCTTAAGGGCCGAGTACGACGGGGGCACCTGGGCGGACGGTCCCCGGAGGCCAGCGGCCGCCTGTTCGATCTCCCCCTCCGTGACGACGCGCCACGCCTCCGAGCGACGGGTCACGGCCCCCGTTCGATCCTCGCTGTCGGTCTCCGCGCCGAGAGCGGCGGTCGCCGTGTACGTCTTCGGGAGAAGGTGGAAGTACTCCACCAGACGTGTCGCCGCACCGAGACACAGGAGCAGAAGGCCGCTCGCGAACGGGTCGAGAGTGCCCGTGTGGCCGATTCGGCGCGTATCCAGATGCCTGCGCGCGATGCGGATCACGTCGTGCGACGTGGGCCCTTCCGGCTTGTCGACCAGCAGGATCGCCGGCAGGTCAATCTCCGCCATCGTCCCCCTGCGACCCGAGGGCCTCGTCGAGCAGGGCGTCTATCCGCCGCACGTGCTCCAGCGCCCGGTCGGCGTGGAACCGGAAATCCGGTATGCGGCGCAGGTGGAGCTCCCTGCCGAGACGCCTCCGCACGAAGCCCTCCGCGCTCTCGAGTCCGGCGATCGCCTCCTCAACCGGGATCTCATCCGTCAGCGTCCTGACGTACACGTCCGCGTAGGCCAGGTCCTGGGTGGCTTCCACGCGGGTGACCGTGACGGAGCGCACCCTGGGGTCCTTGATCTCCGTCTGCAGCAGGGACGCCAGCTCCTCTCGCAGAAGCTGATTCAGGCGGATGGTGCGGCGATTGGATGGCATTCTCTTCCCCCTGGGCCGGGCCCCGGCTCAAGACAGCTCGGACTCGGTCTCGAGAATGTAGACCCGGGGATCGGAAGCGATCAGCGCGTCCGCCCGATCCAGGATCGAGCGCGCGAGGACCGCGTCCGAGGACACGAAAGCGATGCTGAGCTCCGCCCGCTGCGCGTCGTCCTGGTGATCCGTCTCGGCCGCCGAGACCTTGAGGCGCGCCCGCGCCCGGTCCCGCAGCGCGTGAATCACCCGTCGCTTGTCCTTGAGCGACCGACAGTCCGGGATCCTGAGATCCCAGCGTGCGCGCCCGTAAACGGCTGCCAAGCTCTGCAGTCCTGTCTCAGGACGCCTGACCGCTCTCGGCCAGGGTGCGCGCGACTTCCTCGACCCGGAAGCACTCGATCACATCGCCGACCTTGATGTCGTTGAATCCCTCGATGGCGATTCCGCACTCGTAACCATCCCGGACTTCGCGAACATCTTCCTTGAATCGGCGCAAACTGCCAATGTTGCCCTCGTAGACCTGGACATAGTCTCTCAACAGGCGAACTCTGACATTCCGCTGGATCGTCCCCGAAACGACGTAACATCCCGCGACCGTACCGGCTCGCGGTACCTTGAACGTCTCCCGGACCTCGGCGCTGCCGACGAGGACCTCTCGCTCTTCCGGCCGGAGCAGTCCTTCGAGGGCGAGCCGGACATCCTCGACCGCCTCGTAGATCACGCTGTACAGACGGATCTGCACGCCTTCCCTCTCCGCGACCTCGCGGGCCTTCGCGTCCGGACGCACGTGAAAGCCGATGACGGCGGCCCTCGTCGTGGTGGCCAGAAGGATGTCGGACTCGTTGATCGCGCCGACGCCCCGGTGGATCACGTCCACGGCGACTTCCTCGGTTCCCAGTCGTTCCAGGGAGTCCGACAGCGCCTGCAGCGACCCGTCCGTATCGCCCTTGATCACCAGGTTCAGCGTCGCCTGCCCTTCCTCCTGGACGGCGGAGAAGATGTCCTCCAGCCGGGTGCCTTTCCGACGTCTCCGAATGTCCTTCTCCCGCTCCAGTTGCTGGCGGCGCGAGACGATCTCCCGAACTCGGGTGGCCTCCATCTCCACGAGGCGATCCCCGGCCTGTGGCACACCCTCCAGTCCCAGGATCCTGACAGGAATGGAGGGGCCGGCCTTCTCGACCGTGTTGCCACGTTCGTCCAGCAGAGCGCGCACTCGCCCACCCTGCAGGCCGCAGATGAAGTCGTCTCCTATGTTGAGCTCCCCGCTCTGAACCAGCACGGTGGCCACCGGACCCATTCCGCGGTCGAGCTCCGCCTCCACCACCGTGCCCCGTGCCAGGCCCGTTGGGACGGCCTTGAGGTCCAGCATCTCGGCCTGGAGAAGGACCTTCTCCAAGAGATCCTCAACGCCGAGTCCAGTCTTGGCCGATACCTCCGAGGAGAGCACATCCCCTCCGAATTCCTCCAAAACCACCTCCTGGGACAGGAGATCCTGCTTGACCTTCTGCACGTTCGCGGTTGGAAGATCGACCTTGTTGATCGCGACGACGATCGGAACGCCCGCGTTCCGGGCGTGACTGATCGCCTCGATCGTCTGCGGCATCACGGCGTCGTCGGCGGCCACGACGAGGATCACCAGGTCGGTCACCTCGGCGCCTCTGGCCCTCATGGCCGTGAAGGCCTCGTGCCCCGGCGTGTCGAGGAACGTCAGCGCCCGGTCACCCTGCACGACGACGTGGTAGGCCCCAATGTGCTGGGTGATGCCGCCCGCCTCGCCGGCGATCACGTTGGTCTTTCGCACGAAGTCGAGAAGCGACGTCTTGCCGTGGTCCACGTGCCCCATCACCGTCACGACCGGCGCTCTGGGCTGAAGCTCACCCTCCTGCTCGGCTTCCTGCTGCAGCTCGACGAGGTCTGACTCGTACGCCTCCTCCTGAGTCGCCTGGAAGCCGAACTCATCGCAGATGAGCTCGATCTGGTCGAAGTCGAGCCGCTGGTTGATCGTCACCATCAGCCCCAGGTTCTTGAAGGCCGACGTGATGATCTCCTGCGGCGTCGCGCGGATCAGGTCGGCCAGCTCGGCTACGGTGAGGAATTCGTTGACCCGGACGAGGGTCGTCTCCTCCGCTTCCTTCGCCTCCCGGGCTTCCCTCTCGACCTCCTGCTGTGTCGGACCGCTGTCACGCCGGCGCCGCCGCGAAGATCCACCGCCCATGGCGGCGAGGGTCTTCTTGACGCTCTCCTGCACCGCGTCCTGGTCCACTCGCCTTCTTCGCTTCCGATCCCGCTTGCCTCTCTTGCGCCCGTCCGTCGTATACCCCTCTGCCTTGATCCGGACGGTTCCGCCGGGAGCGGCCGAAGCGGCCGGGGCAGCCGGAGCGGATGGCGGCGGAGACGCGGTCGGCATCCCGCGCCGGACGGGCTTCGGCTTGACCGTTCGCTTGGGAGTCGGGGGCCTCTCGTCCTCGTCCTCTTCGAAGCCGACTTCCTCCCCCAGTTCCGTCTCGTCCTCTTCCTCGTCCACGATCTCGTCGTCGCCCACGACCGTCGCGGCGAGATCCGTTTCCTGTTGCTCCGACTCCTCGTCCAAGGCCGCGTCCGCCGCTTCCTCACCGGGCTCCTCTTCAGCGGCGACTCCTGCAACCGGCGTTTCGGACTCCGCCGGGGCCGGCTCACTCACCGGGCCCGCCGAGACCTCGACCTCCGCCTCGACCTCCGCCTCGGCTACCGTCTCCTGGTCGGAATCGGCCACCTCGGCCCGCTCCGGTGCCTTACGGCGGCGACGACGACGCGTCGCGACGGCAGGATCGGCCGCCGCATGCGCACCGGTCCTCCGCTCGCGCTCCAGCCGAGCGTGGAGTCTCGCTATCTGGTCTTCCGTCACACTGGACATATGACTCCGGACGCGGACGTCCATCTCGTGCAGCATGTGGATCAGCTGCTTGCTGTCTACGCCCAGATCTTCGGCAACTTCATAGACGCGGAATGTCGCCAACGCCGGTCCTCCTTGATGTCCCGTCCGTCACTTCGTATTCGTCAATCCGTCGCCGGTGCCCTCCGGCGCCGGTCCCCCCGACCGATTTGCCACGGTCGCGATCCGCTCGGCGAGCCCGGGATCGGACACGCCGACGACCACTGCCTCACTCCTTCCCACCGCCCGGCCCAACCCACTTCTGTCCCCACATCTCACGACCGGCAGGCCCGGGTCCCGCACCAGCGTCCCGAGCCGCGCGAGCGAGTTCTGCGTCGCGTCTTCCGCCACGATCACGATACTCAGCTTCCCCCGGCGCGCAGCCTCCCTGACCGAACGCGTGCCCACGGCCACCCGGCCGGCTCTTCGAGCCAGGCCTACCAGTTGCAGCGCCTCGCGCTCCCTGTCCGTCTCCGTCTCCAGCGCGGCGCACACCTCAGTCGCGCGAGTCCGTGGACTCCTCCGTCGAATCCGGTGCCGACTCGGCCTCCGATATGGCGGCCCCCACCGGCTCTCCCTCCGGATCCGTCGTATCGTCCGATTCCGTTCCGCCCTCGCCCGCCGGCTCCGCTTCGGCCGGGGCGTCGACGGCCGCGGGGGAAGTGGCTTCCGCCGCCTCGTCCTCGACCGTCAGCTCGTCGATCAACGCGAGGAGGACAGTCGCATCTTCGTCTCCGATGCCCGGGATCCGCAGGAAGTCATCCCTGTCCATGTCCAGTACATCGAAGAAGGTGTTGTATCCGGCGGCCTGGAGCGCAGCCAGGGTCGTCGGCTGGATGTCCCCCAGCTCCGCCAGCGGAAAGTCCGACACCTCGTACTCATCGCCGCCGCCGAACAGGCTCGACTCGGCACCGCGCGACAGCCAGTCCCGGCTCGAGTACAGATCGATCTGCCAGCCGATCAGCTGAGACGCGAGCCTGACATTCTGACCGTTCCGCCCGATCGCCAGGGACAGCTGGTCCTCATCGACTATGGCCGTGATGACGTGCTTCTCCGAATCCGAAATCACCTTCGACACCTTCGCCGGCGCCAATGCCCTGCGGGAGAAGATCTCGGGATCGGGATGCCACGGCACGATGTCGATTCGCTCTCCCGACAGCTCCGAAACCACGGCCTGCACACGCGAGCCCTTGAGACCGACGCAGGCGCCGACCGGATCGACCGAGTCGTCGCGAGACGAGACCGCGACCTTCGTCCGACCTCCCGCTTCGCGCACGATTTCCTTGATCTCCACGATCCCCTGGTAGATCTCCGGCACTTCGATGGCGAACAGCGCCTTCACGAACAGCGGATCCGCTCGCGACAGGATGAGCCGGGGACCCCGGGGGGTCTCCTCCAGCTTCGCGAGGACCGCACGGATCGTTTCTCCCTGGCGAAAGCGTTCCCGCGGATTCTGCTCGCGCCAGGGTATCACGGCCTCGGCTTCGCGCACCCGGTTCAGCATTACCACGATCTTGCCGCGCTCGATCGCCTGGACCTCGCCCGACACGAGATCGCCGACCATGCCGCTGAATTCCTCGCGGATCCGGTCCCTCTCGCCTTCTCGAACGCGTTGGATGATCCTCTGCTTGGCAGCCATCACGGCGTTGCGGCCGAAGTCGGAGAACTCGACCGGGATCTCCAGCAGGTCGCCCACCTGGAAGTCCGGATCGTCCCAGCGCGCCTCCTCGAGCAGAATCTCCCGAGCCGGGTCCTCGACCACTTCCACGACCTGCTTGAGAACCACGATCTTGATGTCTCCCTCGGGCAGGATCTCGATCTCCGCCTCCACGGGACCGCCGAACCTGCGCGCCAGCGCGGCGTGAATGCCATCTCGGATCAAGTCGTGCAATTCGTTGTCTGACAGCGACTTATTAGCCGCCATCACACGAAACGCTTCAACGACCGGAATCTGATCACTCATGTGACGTCCTATCCTCCGTGCGCCCTCAAGACTCGCCCGCGAAATCATACACCAGAGTGGCTCCCGCGATGTCGGCCAGCGGGACGGTCACCTTCTCGCCCGCCACGTCCAGCACCACAGCTTCACCACCCGGCTCTCCCTCCAGTCCGACCAACCGGCCCACGACCTGCCGGCTTCCCGGAAGCAGCGGCCCGAAGCCCCTCAACCGAACCGTCTGCCCGGCAAACCGCACATAGTCACGCGGCTTCGTCAGGGGCCGATCGACCCCCGGCGAGGAAACCTCCAGCACCCAGTCCTCCTCGCCTCCGGCCCGTTGCTCGAGAAACCGGCTCACGGCCCGGCTCACCTCGGCGCAGTCGTCCACCGTGACGTTCGAGTGCCCCGGCCGGCTGTCGGGTCGGTCCACCCGCAGACGAAGCAGGGGGCGTCGTCGCCCCCCGCCACGTTCCGCCGAGACCAACTCGAAGCCCATGCCGGAGAGAAACCTCTCCAGTTCCGGCTCCAAACGTGCCATGCCTCAGACACCCGCAAGTCTGCGCGCCCGCGTGCGGCGAGCGACCCGCAACAAAAAAGTGGGGCCGATAAGGGTTCCCCACTTCAACATCCTTCCTGGGCCTTCCCGGCTGGCCAGCGCCCGGCGCCCGTCTACGCAGCGAAAATATCAGCGCACGGCCACCATCGCAATCATGCCCCGGCCGTTGCGGGCAATTCCGGCGCCGGGCTCTCTCCCCGGAGGCCCAGAAACGCCGCCATGCGACCCGCGTCCACTCCCCTGCCCCGGTGCGAGTGGAACGTGACGGGACCACAGCGCGTGCACCATTCCGATCGCATGACTCGGTCCCGGGGCACTCCCGACTCGATCGCCCGCTGGCTCAGCTCGGAGCGAAGGTCCAATCCCGCCGGGCCACGGTCGCTCTTACCGAAGGCCCGCAGGACCTCTGCTCCCACCTCATAGCAATCTCCGCAGATCGCCGGCCCCAGGAAGATCGCGAGATCGGGAGGGGTCACTTCGAACCGTTCGCCCAGCGCCCGGACCGCCGCCTCCAGCATTCCCGCCACCGCGCCCCGCCAGCCGGCGTGCACCAGCGCCACGCAGCGCCCGGAGACGTCCGCCACCAGCACGGGCACACAGTCCGCGGCGGTCACGGCGAGCAGAATGCCCGGTATCGAGGTCATCAGTCCGTCCGCTTCCCCGACCACATGCACTCCGGAAGCCTGGATCGCCCCGGCTTCCACGACCCTCGTACCGTGGACCTGGCGCCCGACCATCACCGTGCTCGCCCCCACTGCCCGGGCGAGTCCTTCGTAGCGTCGCATCACGTCCCACGCACTGCCGCCGGTCGCGAGCCCGAAGTCCGATTCCGAGCCGGCTCCGTCGCCGGGCGGCACGGCCGTGATTCCTGCCACCACCCCGGGGACGATGGCCTCGAGGGCGGTGAACCGATGCGGCTCCGCGAACCCGGCCTCGGCGGTCACGAGCGGCGAACGGTTCAGTGGCCTTCCTCCACGCGCTCGATACGCGCACCGAGGGCTCGCAATCGCTCGTCGATTCTCTCGTATCCCCGCTCGATCTGACCGATGTTGTGGATCCGGCTCACGCCATCGGCCGCGAGGGCGGCGATCAGCAGCGCCATGCCTGCGCGGATGTCGGGACTCTCCACGACGGACCCCCGCAGGCGCGTAGGACCGATCACGACCGCCCGGTGCGGGTCGCACAGAACGACTCGCCCGCCCATGGCGATTACCTTGTCAGCGAAGAACATGCGCGACTCGAACATCTTCTCGTGGATCAGGATCGTACCCTTGCAACGCGTCGCGACCACCAGGGCGATCGACATCAGATCGGCCGGGAAGGCCGGCCAGGGCCCGTCCCCCAGGCTGGGAACCTGGTCGCCGATATCCGCCTCGATGACGAGCGATTGCTCCGACGGCACGTGAAGGTCCGACCCCCTGAGGTCACACCGGATGCCCAGACGCTCGAATCCGATGCGAAGCGGGTCCATGTGCGCGGCGTCCACGTCCTCGATGACGAGGTCCGAACCCGTGATCGCCGCCAGGCCGACGAGGCTCCCGACCTCGATGTGGTCGGCCCCGATCCGGTGGCTCGCACCGCCGAGGCGCTCGACACCTTCGATATGAACGTCGTGCGTCCCCGCCCCCTCGATCTGCGCCCCCATCGCGCACAGAAACGCGCACAGGTCCTGCACGTGCGGCTCGGCGGCGGCGTTCCGCAGTCGGGTCGTTCCCGTCGCCGTCACGGCTGCCAGGATCGCGTTCTCCGTGCCCGTCACGGACGGCTCGTCCAGGAAGATGTCCGCCCCTTTGAGGCGGTGCGCCCTCAGTTCGTATCGATCGCCGATCTCCACTTCGGCCCCCAGTTTCCCGAGCGCCAGGAAATGGGTGTCCAGGCGACGTCGGCCGATCACGTCCCCGCCCGGAGGAGGAAGCACGACCGATCCGGATCGCGCGAGCAGAGGGCCCGCGAGAAGTATCGATGCCCGGATCCTGCCGGACAGCTCCGGATCGAGCTCGCAACGGTCCACACCCCGAGGATCGACGACCACTCGACCACCGCCTTCCCGGACCACGGTCGCCCCACAGCTCGTGATCAGCTCGATCATCGTCCGGACGTCTCTGATATCCGGCACGTTCTCGAGCACGACGGACTCATCGGCCAGCAGGCACCCCGCGAGAATCGGTAGCGCGGCGTTCTTGTTACCGGCCGGCCTGAACCGGCCGCTCAGCCTGGCCGGGCCCTCTATCCGGTAGTGCATCCGTGACTCCTGCTGGTCGTCGGCGGCCTCATTGCGGATCTGCGCCGGGCAAGGTAGAGCACACCCGGTCAGCACGGCAACGCGCTTTCTTTCCGTCTTGACAGGTTTTCCGGGGGGCGTCTATGCTTCCGCGCACCGATCCGGACCGCGGGTCCGGCCCAGCCCCGGGGATGATGGCGCAATGACGCTCACCGAGTACTTGGCGGAGGACCGGGTCGTAACCGACATTCGGAACGACGACGTCCGGGGCATCCTGGAGCAGATCCTGACCCCGCTTGTGAGCCGCGGATCGCTGGCGGCGCAGGAGCCCGTGCTGGCCGCCCTGCTGGCCCGCGAGAAGATCCTCAGCACGGGTATCGGACACGGCATCGCGATCCCGCACGCCATCAGCGCGTCCATTCCGGAGCCGCAGGTGATCGTAGGAGTCTCGCCGGACGGAGCTGACTACGATTCGATGGACGGCGAGCCGGTCCACGTGTTCTTCGTCCTCCTGTCACCGCCCGACCGTGCGGGGCACCACACCAGGCTGCTCGCGCGAATCGCCCGACTGGGGAGGGATCCCGCATTCGTGGAAGGTCTGCGCTCGTGCGACGATGGACGGACGGTGATCGAAACGATCGCCGAGTACGAGCGTATGCACGCCTGAAGCCGCGCCGTCGCGCACTCGTTCCCGAAGTCCGGCGGCGGGCCCCCGACGATGGCCCGTATCGTGCGCTGATGAAAGGCGGACAGTTGTCGGAGGGGGATCATCGGGACATCTTGAGCGGAGCGTCCCCTTCTTGGAACCGGGAGGATCGGTGACCTTCTATCAGATATTGGTCATCCTGTCGTTGATCCTGTGGATCGTGCTCAGCAGCGTGTGCATCATCGGGGCCCTTCGTCTGTTGCCCAGGGCCCTGTCAAGCCTTCGCGTGATCGAGGAGCTCTCGGACGAGCTCCTGAAGAAGGCACTGCCTGTCCTGGATCAGTCTCAGCAGATCCTCGATCAGGTGGAGGTCGTCGCGGCCTCCCTCGCGGACGATATCGATCGGGTCGATCGCACGGTCATCCGGGCCACGACCTCCGTCGAGGGAATGGTGGAGCTGGCCGAGGACCGGATCTCGGAGATCAACGCGCTGCTGGAGGTGGCCGTCGAGGAGGCGGAAGAGACGTTCTTCTCCACGGCAGCGATCATGCGGGCGCTGCGCCTGGGCGGACGGGGCAAGAAGCGACGGGTACCCCGATCGGAGCGCAGGCGCCTGGGTTGAGCAGCCGAGCGTTTGTCGGAAGTGTCGTTCTCGCCGCGGGGATGTTGCTCCTCGCGCCCCATGCGGCTTTCGCCTGGGGGCCGGCCACGCACACCCAGATCGGCCTGGAGATCCTCCGTTCCCTCGACCTGTTCCCGACCTCCATCTCCGCCCTGCTGGCCCGCTACCCGATCGACTTCCTGTACGGGAGTCTCGCGGCTGACATCTCGATGGCCAAGAAGTACGCGCCTGTAGGCCGCCACTGCCACCACTGGCACGTGGCGAGAGAGATTCACAGGGCCGCCGGAGATGACGGTCGCCTGCGCGCCGCGATGACCGGCTACCTCTGCCACCTCGCCGCGGACGTTCTCGCCCACAATACCTTCGTGCCGCGCATGCTGACGCTCACGTCCTCGACGCGGGCGCTGGGCCATTCCTACTGGGAACACCGGATGGACGTGGACGTGGGGCCGGAGTACGCGCAGCTGGCCCGCTGGATCGTGACCCGATTCGATCATTCGGGCACGGACGCGCTCTTTCACCGCGTGCTGTCGAGCACGCTGTTCACGTTCTCTACCAACCGCCGAATCTTCCGGGGCATGATCCGGATATCCGGGAACGAGAGCTGGCATTCGATCTTCGACACGGTGATCGACAACTCACGCTGGGACCTCGACCCGACGCAGGTGGTGCACTATCAGCGCTACGGCTTCGAGATGGTGGCCGACTTCCTGCTCCGAGACGAGGCGTCCCGCGCCGCGGAGCGAGACCCGATCGGAGACGAGTGTCTGAACGAGGCCAAGAAGATCCGTCGGCGGGTGCTTCTGGCCGGAGGCTGGCCGAGCGCGGACGCAATCCGGGAAACGGCGGATCGACATTTTCCCCTGCCTGCCGGGGCCACGAGGCTGTGGGAGGAACGCGGCGGGACTGAGGCGGAGGCGGCCCAGTCCGTCGAGCGCGCCATCCGCGACAGCGGCGTGTCCCCTCTACGCGAGATCCGCACGATCTTCGGCTGAGGACCTACTCCCCGGAGTAGACCACCTGGCCCCCGACCACGGTCAGGTCGACGTGAAGGTCGGAAAGCGCCTCCGGATCGACATCGAAGGGATTCCGATCGAGAACGACGAGGTCCGCACATCGCCCCGGGGTCAGGGAGCCGCTGCACCCCTCCATGAATCCCGCCCAGGCCGCGTCGACCGTATAGGCCTTCAGAGCGCTTTCAACCCCGATCTTCTGCTCCGGAATCCAACCGTCGGGGTGAGCGCCATCCAGTGTCCTCCGGGTCACGGCGGCGTAGAGACCGAGCAGCGGATCGAGCGGGGCTACCGTCCAGTCGGAGCCGAAAGTGACAACGGCACCCGCATCGAGGAGTGAGCGGAAGGCGTAGGTCGTCCGGGCCCGGTCGACCCCGATTCGTCGCTCGGCCCATCGCCCGTCGTCAATCGCGTGATACGGCTGCATCGAAGCGACGACACCGAGCCGTGCGAACCTGTCGATGTCCTCCGGGCGCAGGTGCTGTGCGTGCTCGACCCGGTAACGCCGGTCCCTGACACCACCCGCGTCCTCGACTTCCTGGTACATGTCCAGGAGCAATCGGTTGGCCCGGTCGCCGATCGCGTGGATGGCGACCTGCAAACCGGCCCCGTCGGCTCGCATGGCCTGGGCCTTCAACTCGTCCATCGGGCTCACGAACAGACCTGAGTTGCCCGGTTCGTCGGAGTAGGGCTCGTCGAACAGGGCCGTGCCGGACCCGAGAGATCCGTCCACGAAGCCCTTCAACCCACCGATGCGCAGCCAGGCATCTCCCCTGCCGGCGGCCTGCACTCGCCTGGCGAGGGAGTCCACCGTGGACAGCGGCACGAACGCGTAGACGCGCAGGGTCAGCTCTCCGGACCGGCGGGCCCGCTCGTAGGTCTCGAGGTCCGCCCACGATCCCATGTCCGTCACGCCGGTGAGCCCGAGCGAGGAGGCGTAGCGCATTGCGGCCCGGAGAGCCGAGTCCCGCTGCGCCTCGGTAGGCTCCGGTATGTGCGCGCCGATGAGCGGCATGGCCTCGTCCTTGAACACGCCCGTAAGCCTTCCCGATGCGTCACGTACGACTTCGCCTCCGGCCGGAGATGCCACGTCCTCGGGTATCCCGGCCAGCTCCAGCGCACGGCTGTTCGCCAGGGCCATGTGCCAGTCGAGACGGGTGACGAACACCGGGTTGTCAGGGGTGACCGCGTCGATCCACGAGCGATCGGGAAGCTGCCCTCCCCATCGCTCGTGATCCCAGTCGCCGCCGATGATCCACTCTCCGTGATCCAGGTCCTCGGCGTACTCGGCCAGTCGCCGGGCGAGCTCTTCCGGGCTGTCGGCATCGCGCAGGTCCACCGCCGTGAGCCGAAAGGCGCCATCCATGAAATGAGTGTGCGTGTCGAGGAAGCCCGGCATGGCGAAACGTCCGTCGAGCTCGATCACTCGGGTGGACGGACCGATGCGGTCTCTCGCGAGCTCCTCGGACCCCACGAAATCGATCACTCCGTCCGTGGCCGAGAGGCCCTCGGCCCACGGAGTCGCCGAGTCTCCGGTCCACACCGGCCCTCCGACCACCACAAGGTCGGCCGAACGCTCGCCGCAGCCGGCGAAGAGAGTCATCATCAGCACCACACCCACCCACGTCCTTCCCCGGGGCGCATCGAACTTCTCATTCACTGTGCCTCCCGAACCGCTGCGTCACGCGGGCCTGAGTCCCGCGTGAGCGACCATGATCTTCCGAGTCACTCCGTCTCCGAACTCGATCTCTGCGCGCGCGTGGCGTCCTTCACCCGAGACGGCCAGGATCTCGCCCACTCCGAACCTCGGGTGAACGACCGTGGCGCCCACCTCCAGTCGCAGGTCTTCCTGCGAATCCGAATAGTCGTATCGAAGCGCCGCCTGGTCAGCCGGAGGTGAGGCGCGCTTGCCTCCGCGGTGCCAGTCGAACGCCGAGCCGCCACCACCCGTCCACCCCGACCCCTGCGACTCGGACCGGCTCGGGTCCCCGAAGGTACCCGCCTGCGGCCCGGATCCTCCCCGGGGCACGCGGCGCCGGGCGGATGCCCTTCCCGGGCTCGTGTGCCCGCGCCCCGCCATCGATCGGAACTGGATCTGGCCTTCCGGAAGCTCGGACAGGAACGAGGATGGCTCGGAGCGCACTTCGCTGCCGTAACGCCAGCGCCGGTCGGCGTGCGTCATGAAGAGCCTGTCCTCCGCGCGCGTGACACCCACGTAGAACAACCTCCGCTCCTCTTCCAGCTCTTCACGGCTCTCCATCGCCCGGGAAAGTGGAAACAGCCCCTCCTCCATCCCGACCAGGAACACCGTCGGAAACTCGAGTCCCTTGGCGTTGTGCAGCGTCATCAGGGTGACGCCCGCCTCCCGGTCGTCGTAGTCGTCGATGTCGGCGTGCAGCGCTGCGGACTGCAGGTAGAGCTCCAGGTCGG
>CANPVW010000283.1 GCA_947581745.1 Candidatus Benthicola azotiphorus | reverse complement strand
TCACCGGCCGTCTGGGGGGAGCGGCACTGGCCGCGGCGTCGTGGGCCGCGGGTCTCGAGCCGGATCCGAGGGCTCGCCGTGCGTTCGAGAGGCCCCCGAGCCGGACCGGCGCGGCACGCATGCTGTGCGAGACGGCCGACGTTCACGCGCTGATCGATCTGTCGGACGGGCTGGCCGGTGACGCCGAGCAGATGGCGGCCGCTTCAGGCGTCCGCCTCGTGGTCGAGTCCGCCCGCGTGCCTCTTCATCCGGCCCTGGAGGATTGGGCGCAGCCCGAGGTGGCGCTCGGGATGGCGGTGGGTGGAGGCGAGGACTACGAGCTGCTTGCCGCAATGCCCCCGGGAATGGCCGGAGTGGCGGCGGCAGAGCTGGCCCGCGAGTACGGCCTGGACCTGTCGTGCGTGGGCAGGGTCGAGGCAGGGGAGGGCGTCGAATGGCACGACGCCCGCGGGGAGATCATCAGCAGACCCGCGGGCGGATTCGATCACTTCGATGTGGAGAGCTGAACGCTTGATCCGAACGGTCTGGTTCTGGATAGTCACGGTTCCGGCCACCGCGTTCTTCTCGACCGTATCGATCGCAGGCGGCCTGGTGCGCGCGCCGGCCGCTCTGCACGACTGGGTGCACCGGTGGTGGGGCCGCACGGAGCTGTGGGCGGCGGGCGTCCGAACCGACGTAGCCGGCCTGGCGAACGTCAGCCCGACTGCGCCGCAGATCTTCGTGGCGAACCACCAGTCGATCTTCGACATCTTCGCGATACTCGCCTACGTGCCCGCCTCCGTGCGCTTCGTCGCGAAGCGGGAGTTGGGACGGATTCCGGTCTTCTCCCTCGCGATGAGGGCGGCAGGGCACGTGTTCATCGACCGGCACGACCGTCGCGGGGCCACCGAGGCCATGCGGGCCGCCGGTGATCGCATGAAGCGGGAGCGTCTGTCGCTCGGCCTGTTCCCCGAGGGAACTCGGTCGAAGGATGGCCGCCTGGGAGAGTTCAAGAGGGGGACCTTCGCTCTCGCGATAGAGACGCAGGTCCCGATCGTTCCCGTGGCGGTGGATGGAGGCCACCGGGTGGCCCGCCGCGGCCGGATACGCGCGGGCACGATGCGGCTCGCACTCACGAAGCCGCTGCCGACGGAGGGCCGGACCGCCGAGGAGCGGGACGAGGTCATGTCCGTCGTGCGCGGATCGATCTCCGCGATGCTGGAGGCGGGCCGCGAGCCCGCCTCCAGCGGTGGGGCTACTGGCGGTCCGGCGTGAAGAAGATCGGGACCCCCCCTTCGGTCGGAGCGATCACGAGGTTGTTGTCGCCGGCGCCGACCTCCCCGAGGACCTCGAGGTAGCGCCAGTACAGGTAGCGCTGCCCCTGAACTCCGGTCAGGCTCGCCGCGATGATCTCCTGGGCGTCTCGGATGCCCGCCGCCTCGGCGCGCTTCTGGTTCGCCTGTTCCTGCACGACCTGCGTCTGATACGCCTCGGCCTGGACCTGCTGCTCCCGTGACAGCTTGTTCTCGATCGCCTGGCGGATCGTCTCCGGGGGCTCGATCTCGCGCACGAAGAAGTCGGTGACGAGGATGCCGCGCGGGTCCAGGCGCTGGGCCATCAGGGTTTCGATCCGGTCCCCGATCGTCGCCCGGTCGCTGGACAGGATGTTCGAGGCCACCACCTCGGCGATCGCGTCCCGCACCGAGGAGCGGTAGGTGTTGTAGACGTAGGCGTGAATGTCGGAGGGCGTCCCGATGCTCAAGTAGAGGTCGACGACCGAGTCCGGGTTGATCTTGTACCGGTACGCGGCGTCCACCCCGATCTGCAGCTGGTCGGACGAGAGCGCGGTCAGGCGCTCCGCCGCCCCCTCGCGCGGATACTGGATCTCACGCGTCGAGTAGTTGGTCCACGAGCGCAGGATGGAGTGATAGAGACCCTGCCGGTAAGGCTGGGGGCTCACCGCTCCGGTGACCGGGTTCCGGCGCACGCCGACCTCGAACTCGTCTACCCGGTTGAAGCCGAACAGGAAGAGCAGCACCACCATCACGATGGCGATGCCGGCACCCACCGTTCCCGCCTGTTGCAGGAGCTTCTTGATCATGATCACCTTCCACTGAAATGCATTCGAGAGCCGCTATTGTCAGTCGGTACGGGCACGGCCAATTTGAGGCACGACGGCGGGATGTGACACCCCGAGACCCATCCGGATGGGAGCAGATGCCCAGGATCAGCGATATTTCAGCCAGGGAGATTCTCGACTCGCGTGGGAACCCCACCGTGGAGGCGGAAGTTACCCTGCAGGACGGTTCCGTGGGGAGAGCGGCCGTGCCGAGCGGCGCCTCGACGGGGCAGCACGAGGCTGTCGAGCTGCGCGACGGAGACCCCGCGCGGTATGGCGGCAAGGGAGTCCTCAAGGCAGTCGGACACGTGAACGGCGAGATCCGGAACGCTATGAGCGGACAGGACGCCACGGATCAGTTCGAACTCGATCGACGTCTCGTCGAGATCGACGGGACGGCCAACAAGAGCCGGCTCGGGGCCAACGCCGTACTCTCCGTCTCGATGGCTGCGGCACGCGCCGCGGCAGCCCACCGCGGGATTCCGCTGTACCGCCACCTGGGCGGAGACTCGGTCGGCACGCTGCCCGTTCCGATGATGAACATCCTCAACGGAGGGGTCCACGCCGACAACAGCGTGGACGTGCAGGAGTTCATGGTCGTACCAGTCGGCGCACCGACGTTCGCGGAGGCGCTCCGGTCCGGAGCCGAGGTGTTTCACGCGTTGAAGAGGCGGCTCGCGGCCGAGGGGCACAGCACGTCCGTCGGCGACGAAGGCGGCGTGGCGCCGAACCTCGGCTCGAACCAGGAAGCGCTCGAGGTGGTCATTGAGGCGATCCGGGACGCGGGATACGCCCCGGGGCCCGACGTGGCCCTTGCGCTGGATACGGCCGCGACGGAGCTGTTCGATCCGGCGAGCGGCACCTACGTATTCGCCGGTTCGGGCGAGACGGTGTCCCTGTCGTCCGATGCGATGGTGGACATGTACGCCGCCTGGCTGGACGCCTATCCGATCGTTTCGATCGAGGATGGTCTGGCCGAAGACGACTGGGAGGGCTGGCGGCGGCTCACCGAGAGACTGGGCGACCGGGCACAGCTCGTGGGAGACGACATCTTCGTCACCAACGTCGAAAGGCTGGAGCGCGGCATCGAAACGGGCGTCGCCAACTCGATCCTCATCAAGCTGAACCAGATCGGGACGGTCTCCGAGACCCTCGATGCAATGGCGCTGGGGCGGCGGTCGGGATACACATCCGTGATATCGCACCGCTCGGGCGAGACGGAGGACACCTTCATCGCCGACTTCGCGGTCGCGACCTCTGCGGGCCAGATCAAGACGGGGTCGGCCTGCCGGTCCGAGAGGGTGGCCAAGTATAATCGGCTGCTTCGCATCGAGCAGGAGCTGGGTGCCGGCGCCACATATCCGGGGGCTTCGCTTTATGTCTGAGCGAGTCCGGCGCTGGGGTTTCCGGGGCCTGGTGACGGGCCTGCTGCTGCTGGCAGGCTATTATGCGTTGTTCGGCGGGGTGTACAGCGTGTTCGACATGCGCGGGATGCACGCCGAGAGGGAGGACCTGGTCGACCGGCTGGACTCGCTGATCGCCCGGACGGACTCGCTTGCTCAGCGCGGAGACAGCCTGGAGTCCGATCCTCTGGCGATCGAGCGCACGGCCAGGGAAGAGCAGGGGATGATCAAGGAGGGGGAGGTGGTGGTTCGCTTCCACCCGGCCGATCCCGAAGCGCCCGAGGAATAGGGCGGGAAGTCGGGGCGCAGAACCTTGACGGTCCCGTCGTGTAATTCTACTTTGGCGGCCCGTTGCGGGGTGGAGCAGTCTGGTAGCTCGTCGGGCTCATAACCCGAAGGTCGCAGGTTCGAATCCTGCCCCCGCTACTGCCGAGAGGCGTCGCAAACCTGGCCGGAGGTCCTCTCCGGCCGCCGTGTTTTTGGGCAGGGTAGCTCAGTCTGGTCAGAGCGGGGGACTCATAAGCCCTAGGTCGCGGGTTCGAATCCCGCCCCTGCCATCTTCCTATCCGGCGGACTCAGCTGACATCCGGTCCGGTCGCGGGTAGTTCGCATGCTGGCGCATGCTCAAGGTCTCGCTTCGCTCGACGACGAATCCCGCCCCTGCCATCTTCCTATCCGGCGGACTCAGCTGACATCCGGTCCGGTCGCGGGTAGTTCGCATGCTGGCGCATGCTCAAGGTCTCGCTTCGCTCGACGACGAATCCCGCCCCCGGCGGCAATCCGGGCGTCGGGATCTTTTCAGCCGCTGTCTTGTTTACCTGTAGGAAACTCACGGAACGGAGGACAGGGGAACCGCCATGCTGATTCGCGAGCCGGACGACATTGGATCCTCGGAGATCACTCCGTACCGCGTATACATGAATCGTCGCCACTTCATCGGTCGAACGGCGAAGGCCGCGGCCGCGGCGGCGCTCGTCCCGCCTTTGTTGAGCGCCTGCGCCCGGCCGGAGACCGCCCAGGCCCGCGGGAGCGTGGAAAAGGGCGAAGGTGCGCTGCGCCCGATGCCGGGGTCATCACAGGAGCGCGACTGGGACGCGGTTCGAAGCGAGCTCGACGAGCCGCTCACCCCTTACTCGGACGTCACCGGCTACAACAACTTCTACGAATTCGGGACAGGCAAGGAAGATCCCGCTGCCAACGCTCACACGCTGCGCACGCGGCCCTGGACGGTCGCCGTGGAAGGAGAGGTCGAGCGCCCCGCTGTCTACGACCTGGACGATTTCCTCGCCCCGTACACGCCCGAGGATCGGGTGTATCGACTGCGATGCGTGGAGGCCTGGTCCATGGTGATCCCTTGGACCGGCATCCCGCTGGCACAGGTGATAGAACGTCTGAAGCCGACCGGAAAGGCCCGCTTCGTGGAGTTCACGACCCTCCTGGATCCGGAACAGATGCCCGGCCAGCGCAGGCGTGTCCTCGACTGGCCCTACGTCGAGGGTCTGCGGCTCGATGAGGCGATGCATCCGCTGACCCTGCTCGGGACCGGAGTGTACGGAGCCGACTTGCCGAACCAGAACGGGGCGCCGCTGCGGCTGATCGTACCGTGGAAGTACGGGTTCAAGAGCGTGAAGTCGATCGTGAAGATCCGCTTCGTGGAACAGATGCCGGCCACGACCTGGGCGATGGCGGCTCCGCGGGAGTATGGCTTCTACGCCAACGTGAATCCGGAGGTCGATCATCCGCGGTGGAGCCAGGCCAGGGAGCGGCGGCTCGGCGAGTTCCGGCGCCGTCCGACCCTCCCGTTCAACGGTTATGCCGACCAGGTCGCCGCGATGTACTCCGGTCTGGATCTCAAGCGGTGGTTCTGAGCCCGCCGACATCGACCGGGTCGAGGAGATGAGCGCAGCGGGGGACCGCCGCAGAAGGGCCGCGATCAAGACGTTGATCTGGGCCGCGTGTCTCGCGCCGGCCGTGTGGCTGGGGGCGGAGGCCCTGTGGGGGGATCTGGGTGCCAACCCGATCGAGACGATCACCCACCGGACGGGCTGGTGGACGCTGTTCCTCCTGACCACCACGTTGGCCGTGACGCCCGCCCGCCGCATTGCTCGCAGGCCCAACTGGGTGCGCTATCGGCGGCTTCTGGGTCTGTTCGCCTTCTTCTACGGGACACTGCACTTCCTCACGTACCTGGTACTCGATCAGTTCTTCGCCTGGTCGTTCATCCTGGAGGACATCGCTGAAAGACCGTTCATTACGGTTGGATTCGCGGCGTGGCTGATGCTGCTGGCCCTGGCCCTCACATCCACCCGCGCATCGATTCGTCGCCTCCGGAAGAACTGGCAACGCCTACACAGGTTGATCTACGTGGCCGCCGTGGCGGGGGGAATTCACTTCTTCTGGGGCGTCAAGGCAGACAAGCGGGAGCCCTTGATCTTCATCGTGATCATCACGGTGCTGCTGTCATTGCGGGTCTGGGCGCCGTGGCGCCGGCGCGCGGCGCGACCGCGCCAGGTTCCCCTTACGGAATGAAAAGGAAGGCGCCCCGGGGAAGGGCGCCTTCTTGCAGGCTGACCCGGGCGGCGGGCAGGGCTATGTCACGTAGCCCTTACGCTCCGCCGCCCTTCGTATTTTTCGGTGCTCGACCCGCTGCAGCAGTGCTGCCGATCGTGCGCCGTCGTACTGGATCACCCCCTGGATCATGGAGCCGTCGTCGCTGAGCTCACCCTTGAACGACGCGCCGTGGTCCGTCACCATGCACAGATAGCCGGCATCGTAGGAGACGTCTGCCTGTCCGACGAGGCTTCCCGACCGAACGATGACCATCGCTTCCAGGTCTCCGTCGGGAGACCTCCGGATCTCGAACATCGGAGTGCCGGAGTGCGCCGCCTGGCCACCCGGCTCCACCCAGCGCCAGACGCCGACGATGTCATCGCCGCCCGGGTGCAGGGAGGACGAGGCCGCCATGTTGGAGAGCACGAGTCCCGAAGCGATCGCCCCCACGGACAACAGGGCCTTCATCCCCTCTCGCCGACTCTTCGCGCCGTAATACATGGCCTCCTCACGATCTCCCGTCCTCGCAGTCACTCGCGCCTGATCGGCGCCCCCTGTGTTCGGAGAAGATCAGTGGCAACCCTCGTGCCAGGGGCAGACACGGATATGATGTGGTTATATTACAGTATTTTAAGTACGTGTATATAATCTAAATTATTGGTAAGTGCTCGTCCGTTAATGGAAGGCGGTGTCCCGGAACCGGACACTTCACGGGGGCATCGGCCGTTCTTGCCCCACTCCGCCGGTGTCGGGTACTATGCCGCGGACAACCCGCGCTGAACCGAAAGGGCGTTCGAAGGCGCGAGAAACCTCCGAAAGGGTGGGAGTTGGAAGTGATCCCGAACAGCTTCGTTCTGATTGCGGTCGTCCTCGCCATTCCCGTGGTGGGACTGGTCGCGGCGCTCGTGGCGTCACGCATCCCGAGTCGTCGCTCCGACTCCTGAGGCATCCCGCCCATGGCACTCCTCTCTCCGTCGCGAAACGATGACGGACGCTCGGGCTGAGCCGTTGCCGGAGGGCCGGCTTCCGGCCGCCGGCGACGTCATGCTGCGACTCACGGGGGAGATCACCACCAAGGGTCGCCGGACCCGATCCCGCTTCCAGAAGCGCCTGGTGGAGAACGTTCGCGACGCCCTGGAGAGCTCCGGGGCGTCGTGCCGTTTGCGCTCCGACTGGAGCCGTCTCTACGTGCGCTCCGATCTTCCGGCGGACCGGCCGCTGGCCCACGTGTTCGGGATCGGCACCTTCTCACCCCTCGAAGCCGAATGCGGCGCCGAGCTGGACGAGATCGTAGAGGTCGGACGCCGGACATTCGGAGGCCGCGTGGCGGGGAGGGCTTTCGCCGTGCGGGCGCGCCGCGCCGGCCAGCATCCGTTCAGTTCACAGGACGTGATGCGGGAGCTGGGAGCCGCGCTGGGGACGGCGGCGCGGGTCGACCTGAGCCACCCGGAAGTGGAGGTGTTCGTCGAGGTGAGGGACGAGCGCGCCCTCCTCTACTCGAGCCGGCTGGCCGGTGCGGGCGGACTGCCCCTCGGGGTGGAGGGGCGGGCGGTCTGCCTGCTGTCCGGAGGGTTCGACTCGGCCGTCGCCGCCTGGATGATGCTGCGAAGGGGCGTAGCCCTGGACTACGTCTTCTGCAACCTGGGAGGCGAGGCGTACCAGCGCATGGTGCTCGAGGTGGCGGAGGTCCTGGCGGCGCGGTGGAGCTTCGGCACGCGACCCACCCTGTTGGCGCTGGACTTCCATCCCGTCGTATCGGAGCTCCGGCGGGCGTTCCGGCCGGCGTTTCAGCAGATCGCTCTGAAGCGGGAAATGTACCGGGCGGCGTCGAGCATCGGACGGCGACTTGGCGCCGACGCGATCGTCACGGGTGAAGCGGTCGGACAGGTCTCGTCCCAGACCCTGGCCAATCTGAGGGCGATCGACGACGCGAGCTCGCTGCCGGTTCTGAGACCCCTGGTGGGCATGGACAAGGAGGAGATCATCTCGCGGTCACGCAGAATCGGCACGTACGATCTCTCGTCTCGAGTCCGGGAGTACTGCTCGATCAGCACGGGTCGTCCGGCGACCGCCGCATCGCCCGAGACGGTCCTGCGAGAGGAGCAGAGCCTGGACGCCGAGGTCCTCGCCCGAAGCCTGAGGGAGGCGAAGCTGTTCGATCTGCGTGCCCTCGACATGAACCGGGTGGCGGCGGAGAGCGTATTCGTGAGCGCGGTTCCAGAAAATGCCGTAGTCGTGGATACGCGACCGCTCGCGTCGTACAGGGGGTGGCACTGGAAGGGCGCCGAGCACCGGGAGTTCTTCGACCTGCTGTCGGAGTATCGAGACCTGGGACGGGATCGAACCTATGTTCTGTACTGCGAATTCGGGCTGAAAAGCGCCCGGCTGGCCGAGTTGATGCAGGAGGCCGGGTACGAGGCGTACAGCTTTCTGGGAGGAGTGAAGGGACTGCGAAACGTAGCGGCTGGAGGTCGACCCGTCGACTCCGAGGCTGCTCCCCCGCGGCAGGGGGCGAGCGTTGACTGAAGACTCGATTGCCTCGCGCCCCCTGCTCGAGCAGGTGCGGTCGGGCGACGGCGTACCGGCCCACATCGCGATCATCATGGACGGAAACGGACGCTGGGCCGGGGAGAGAGGGTGGCCCAGGTTCATGGGGCACCGGGAGGGAATGAAGTCGGTTCGCCGGGTCGTCACCGGCTGCCTCGCGATGGGGGTGGGTCACCTCACGCTGTACGCGTTCTCGAAAGAGAACTGGGCGCGTCCGGCCGAGGAGATCTCGGCACTCATGAAGCTCCTGTCGGAGTACGTGGAGCGTGAGAAGCAGGAACTCGCCGAGAAGGGCGTCCGGGTCAAAGTCATCGGAGATCGTTCGCGGCTTTCGCCAGCCGCCCTGGTCTCGGTGGACTCGATCGAGGCCGCCACGACGGGCGGCGATCGACTGGTTCTCCAGCTGGCGATCAGCTACGGATCCCGGGACGAGATCCTCGCTGCGGCGCGCGGCCTCGCCGTCCGCTGCGCGGCCGGCGAGCTCGAGCCGTTGGAGATCACGGAAACCAGCTTTTCGGAGGCGTTGTTCACAGCGGGATCCCCGGATCCGGATCTGCTCATCCGGACCTCGGGAGAGATGCGGGTCTCGAACTTCCTCCTGTGGCAGATCGCCTACTCGGAGATCTACGTAACTCCGGTGCTGTGGCCCGATTTCGGGGAGGTCGACCTCTACGAGGCGGTGCTCGAGTACCAGCGGCGCGAGAGGCGATTCGGCCGCGTGACGCGATGAGCGGACATGTCTGATCTGGGTCGGCGTCTGATGGTGGCAGCGATCGGCATCCCGGTCACGGTCGCGGTGACTTATGCCGGCGGACCGTTGTTCGCCGTCGGACTGGCCGTACTGGCGATGGTGGCGGTGTGGGAAGCGGGGCGGATGTTCCGCGCCAGGGGCGACCGCCTTCTGACCGGACCGGGGATGCTGCTCGCCGCAGTCTATCCGCTCGGCGCGTTCTATCTGGTGCCGGGGAGCGCCTGGCCGATCACGCTGGCCGGACTGGTCGTGCTCGTCGGGTGGTCCACGCTCACCGTTCCGCCGGCCGAAAGGCCCTTTCAGACGGCGGCGCTCAGTTTCGCGGTTGCCCTGTACGTGGGCGGGCTGCTCAGCTTTGGCGTGCCGCTGCGCGAGATCTTCTCCGATACTGCGCTCGACGGCACCCTGTTCTTCTTCCTGCCCGTGGCGCTCACCTGGCTGGCGGACACGGCCGCGTACTTCGGGGGCAGGGCGTTCGGGAGGCACAAGCTCTCTCCCGTCATCAGTCCCAACAAGACGATCGAGGGGGCGGTCGCCGCCCTGATCGCCGGGCCGGCCGGAGCACTGGTCTACGGGTTCCTCGTGCTGCCCCGATTGGGCGCTTCGCTCGGTACGCCGGGCCTGCTGGCGCTCGGCTTTCTGGTCGCCGCCGCCGCGACGCTGGGCGACCTGGCGGAGTCGGCCCTGAAACGGGAGTGCGGCGTCAAGGATTCTTCCGGCCTTCTGCCTGGACACGGCGGGCTGCTCGATCGCATGGACTCCCTGCTGTGGTCCATTCCGACAGCCTGCGCCTTCCTGCTGACGTTCCTGTGAGCGAACCCAGCGGACTCGCCGTGCTGGGCGCTACCGGGAGCATCGGCGGCTCTACACTCTCAGTCGTGGCGCGCCATCCCGACCGGTTCGAGATCGTCTCGCTGGCCGCCGCCCGGAGAGCGAAAGAGCTGGATCGGCTGGCGCTGCGCTGGCGCCCCGAGTACGTGGTTCTCGCCGAGCTTCCGGAGCCGCCAGCCGGATTGGAATGGTCGGGGGAATGGCGGTGTGGACGGGAAGCGATGAAAGCGGCCGCGGCGGATCCCGCGGCTTCGATCGTGGTCAACGCGCTCGTCGGTTTCGCGGGTCTCGAATCGACGCTCGCAGCCCTCGGAGCTGGCAAGAGACTGGCGCTGGCGAACAAGGAGTCACTGGTCGTCGGGGGCGAGCTCGTGCTGCGGGCGGCGGAGGACGGGCAGGGCCAGCTGCTGCCGGTGGACAGCGAGCACAGCGCGATCATGCAGTGCCTCGACGGTCGTCCGAGGGCGGAAGTCCACAGGGTCGTTCTCACGGCATCCGGCGGTCCGTTCCGGGAGTGGCCGGCTTCCCGGTTCGGATCGATCCGGCCGGAGGACGCTCTCGCTCACCCCACGTGGAGCATGGGAGACAAGATCACGATCGATTCGGCGACGCTGGCCAACAAGGCGCTGGAGGTGATCGAGGCTCACCTGCTGTTCGGGCTGGAGTTCGACCAGATCGATGTCGTGGTGCATCCCGCATCGATCGTGCATTCGATGGTCGAATTCAGAGACGGGTCCACGATTTCACAGCTCGGGCATCCGACGATGGAGGTGCCCATCCTGTACGCCCTCTCGGCCCCCGAGCGGCTGGAGAACGACTTTCGCTCCTTCGACCCCGTGCAAGCGAGCCCGCTGGAGTTCGAGAGACTCCGGCACGAGGACTTCCCGATGTTCGATCTCGGGGTCGAAGCGGGGCGGGCGGGCGGAACGGCTCCGGCCGTCTACAACGCGGCGAACGAGGTGGCCGTCCGATCGTTCCTGGAAGGGAGGCTGTCATTCCTGGGGATCTCCCGCGCGGTCGAGCGCGTTCTGTCCTCCATGGCTCCCGAACCAGTGGAGAACGTGGAACACTTGACTGCCGTCGACCGGGAAGCCAGGAGCCGGGCCCGCGAGGCGGTCGGAACACCTTCGCCGACGGGGGGTGAAACGGTTCCGTGAGCGCGCGTATTCTGAACCCGGTTCCGATGGTCTGAGCATATGCTGATCACCATACTCTCGACGATCGTCGTGCTGGGCGTCCTGATCCTGGTCCACGAGCTGGGCCACTTCTGGGCGGCCAAGGCCGTCGACATCGAAGTTTCCCGCTTCTCCATCGGCTTCGGTCCCAAGATCGCCGGCTTCCGTCGAGGTGAGACGGAATACGTCCTCGCCGCGATACCCCTGGGTGGCTACGTGAAGATGGAGGGCATGGTCGGGGAAGAAGCGGTCTCTCCCCTCGAAGGAAAGACCGAGCCCGAACGGGAGCCATCGCCGCGTGATTTCGATGCCAAACCGCTCTGGGCGCGCTTCCTGGTGATCGTCGCCGGCGTGGTGATGAACTTCGTGTTCGCCTTCGCCGCCTTCACGTTCGTCGCGCGGTCGGAGGGCGTCATCGATCCGCTGATCGGGCGCCTGGAACCAGGCAGCCCGGCCGAGCAGGCCGGGTTCCAGCCCAGTGACATGATCCTCGCGATGGATGGCCGGGGCATCCGCAACTGGGACGAAGTGCAGCAGTACGTGGGGATGAGGCCGG
>CANPVW010000282.1 GCA_947581745.1 Candidatus Benthicola azotiphorus | reverse complement strand
GAGAGCCCTCCGCCGCAGCGGTTCTCCGAATACGAAGGGCGACACCGCGTGGTATCCCCGATCGTCCGCGCCGTAGATGTCGCTCTCGTCACGCCGCTTGCCCAGGAAGTACTCCACTTCGCCGAGCGCGAGCAGCTCGATCCCCGTCTGCTCGCGCAGACGGTCCATCGCCCGGCGAACGATCGTGTCCGGGGACTGGGGCAGCGGATTGCCGTCGGGACCCGAATGGCTGCACATCAGAACCAGCGTCGGAACCTCCGAGAACGGATCGAGGAACGCGGATTCGATTCTCGGCCGCAGGACTATGTCCGAGGCCCCGGCGGGGATCCCGGACCCGGGGAACAGGCTGGACCCGTCAGCCCGCTCGCCCGCCTCGCAGATCCTGCGCAGGCGCCCCTCGTCGTGCGGCATGAAGTCGAGCCGCTTCAGCCACCCATCTCCGCCCACGTGCATCAGGCTGAGCCCGCGGGCCCGACCGTCACGGAACAGGTCCGCGAGATCATCGATCCCCCAGTCCTCTCGAGACCTCGCGAGAGATCCCTCCAGGCCCCCATGTCCGAATGCTTCCCGACCCGTCAGTTCCATGTCCACGGCCTCTGAGTGAGTGGGCGCGGCTCGGTGAGACACGAAAGCCGCGGGCGCCCGGGAGCGCCCGCGGCCGGGACAATCTCCCGCACCCGAGCCTACTCGAGCACGTGAATGTTGCGCTCTTCGCAGATCGACTTCAACTGATCGGGCCACACGGTCACGCTGACCTCGCCGAGGTGGGCCTTCCTGAGGACCAGCATGTAGGTGCGAGACTGCCCGATTCCACCGCCGATGCTGAGCGGGATTTCGTCGTTCAGGATCGCCTGGTGGTAAGGCTGCTCGAGGTAGTCCATCTGGCCGCTCATCTCGAGCTGGCGGACCAGCGTCTCCTTCGTGACCCGGATCCCCATCGACGTGAGCTCGTGCCGACGCTCCGTGACCGGGTTCCACACCAGGATGTCGCCGTTCAGGCCGTGCGTGTCCCGGCCCGTCTCGGCGGAGGTGTCAGTGACCCAGTCGTCGTAGTCGGCGGCGCGCATCTCATGAGGGTAACCGTCGGCGAGCGGCCAGCCGATTCCGTAAATGAACACGGCCGGGTACTCCTGGATGATCTTCGTCTCCCGCTGCTTCCGCGGAAGGTCGGGGTACCTCTCCAGGATCTCCTCGGCGTGGATGAAGACCAGCTCCTCCGGCAGGCGCGGGTACCGCGGGTCGTCGAGCGCCGGATAGCGTTCGAAGGCGTAGTCCTGCGCGCCCTTCAGTACCTTCCAGATCCGCTGCACCGTGTCGGTGAGGAAGGCCAGGTTCCGCTGCTCGGCGGTGATGACCTTCTCCCAGTCCCACTGGTCCACGTACGAGCTGTGATCGTGATCCAGGAAGTAGTCCTTGCGGACGGCTTTCATGTCCGTGTTGATGCCTTCACCGGGCGCACAGTCGAATTGCTTCAGCGCCATCCGCTTCCACTTCGTGGCAGCCTGAACCACGCTCGCCCGAATGGGCCGCGGCAGCCCGAGACCGCAATCGAACTCGACCGGCGTCCGCGAGCCGTCCCGGTCGAGCATGTCGTTGACACCGCTCTTCACATCCACGATCAGCGGTACCTGCACCATCATCAGATTCAGCTCGCGGGCAAGCCCGTCCTCGACGTAGCGCTTCACATCGAACAGGGCCCGCATCGTGTCCTTCGGCCCGAGCAGAGGCCGGTAGTCGCTGGGCAGGATCTTCGCGACTTCCTCGTACGTGCTGACGCCGGGTCCGGCGAGATCGGCTTTCTTGTCTGCCATCGTGCTCATCGTCATCACTCCCTGGGATTGGAACCGCAGCAGGCCTTCGGCCCCGCACGGGCGGCAACGCGGAGAGATGCACCGCAGAAAGCGAGCCATTGCGCGGCATGCCTGGATACTCACATAACACTATATTTTGCTTGATGTTATCGAGTGTCAGAATCGGACCGGAACTGATGGCGCGCGCCCCGGGCGGGACACATTGTCCTGCAGAGGTCGAGGGGTCGGCGGGCGGTGCAATCGAATCACGGCCGCTGTAGGTTCAGCGTGAGGGCCGCGGGTGCGCTCGTCGACCGCGACCGTTCCGCTGTGGAATCGCCACGATGGAGGACCCCATGCAGCGCCCGCCGGACGTCCTGTCTCCCGAGAGCATCAGGGAGGCCTTCCCCGCCCTCCGGCGCCGGCAGCGCGATCGAACGGTCGCCTACTTCGACGCGCCGGGAGGGACGCAGGTACCCGCCATGGTGGCCGCTTCCGTGACCGAGCAAATGCTCGAGCACAACGCGAACGCGCACTGGGCGTACGACACGTCGCGTGAGCTGGACCGGGCTCTGGCAGCCAGCCGGTGCGCGCTGGCCGACTTTCTCGGCGCCCGGGAGGACGAGATCGTGTTCGGCGCCAACATGACGACGCTGACTTTCCATGCGGCCCGCGCCCTGGGTCGCCTGTGGGGGCCGGGAAGCGAGGTCGTGGTCACGGAGCTCGATCACCAGGCGAACGTGTCGCCGTGGCGGGACCTTGAATCCGAGCGGGGCGTCGTCATACGAACGGTCCCGCTCGTCCCCGAGACGGGTGACCTCGACTGGGAGAAGTTCGAGGATGCGATGTCCCCTCGGACCCGGCTGGTCGCCGTCACCGCGGCGTCGAACGCGCTCGGCACGATCGTCGATTTGAGCCGGGCGCGAGCGCTGGCCCGCTCCGTAGGCGCGCTCCTGTTCGTGGATGCCGTCCACTTCGCGCCGCACGAGCGGATCGACGTCGGGGAGCTGGGCTGCGACTTCCTGGTCTGTTCGCCTTACAAGTTCTACGGGCCACACGTCGGCGTTCTGTGGGGGCGGATCGACCTGCTGCGCGAGGTCCTCCCTCCCAAACTCGCGCCGGCCCCGGATGCGCCCCCGGAACTCTGGGAAACGGGCACCCTGAACCACGAGGGGATCGTGGGCGCGGGAGCCGCGGTGGACTTTCTCGCGTCGCTGGCCGGCGAGGGCCCGCGGTCCGAAAGGCTCGACGCGGCATTCGCGGAGCTGTCGCGGCGGGGAGACGACCTGATCCGTCGGTTGTGGGACGGGCTGGAGCCGACTCGCGGCGTTCGCCTGTACGGTCCGAGGCCGGGACGTCCCCGGACTCCCACACTCTCGTTCACGATAGACGGGCTCGCTCCGGCCGAGGCCGCGGCGCGCCTCTCGAAGGGTGCGGGCCTGTTCCTGTCGCACGGGAACTTCTACGCCTCGCTCGTCACCGCCAGGCTGGGAGTGGAGCCCGAGGGCCTCGTGAGGGCCGGGTGCGCCTGCTACACGAACCTGGAGGAGGTGGATCGGCTGATCGAGGCCGTCGGGGAACTGGCCGGGTAGACACGGCGGGCACCCCGCCGACTCAGCGCGAGTGGGCGGTTTCTCCCGCCATCTGGGTCCCGTGGGCACCCGAGATCACGTTGGCGTAATCGGCCGCGTAGATCGGATCGTCCGGATCGGCTGCCGGCCAGCGGCCGTACTCGAACGGAATCAGCGCACCGGCGACCGATCCCATTCCTCCGTCGACGATCGTCTCCCCGGTTGGATTGAAGTACGTGACCTCGACCCGGTAGCGGTGCGACGGATAGATGGGGAATCCGATGCCCCGTCCGAGCGGCCTCAGGACCGGGACCTTGTCGACGTGCCCGTCCGGCCCGGAGTCCGGTTCGTAGCGCCACAGCACCCGACCTTCCGTCACGTCGATCAGCTCCAGTCGCTCGGCATGGTCGTGCAGGTGACCGCCCATGCCGACGATGCCGCCCGCTATCGCGGGACTCCCCTCCCACGACTTGCTGGTCCGCCCCGGTGGAAGATCGAACGCCTTGCTGCCGATCGGGAACATGACGTCGAGGTGGAACGGATACATCCGGTAGAGCGGCGTCACGTGCGAGCGGTTGTAGTTCATCACCATCCGAACGTGCACCCCATCGTAGTCCCGATCGGTCGGGTTGTGCAGCATGGCGACGACGAGGAACCGGTCATCCGCCTCGAACGGCACGCCGAGCAGGACCTCCGGGACGCTGACCGGCGGCGTCTCGTGGCTGGCGGCGAACACGCGGCGCATGATCGGCAGGAAAAGCTCCCTGTCCGTCGGATCGAGGAGGTTGAAGTGATGGATCACGTCCTGCGGCACGGGGTTCCCGTCCCGGTCCACCGCCTCCACCCGGTAGGCGTCCACCGTCATGTCGAACGGGACCCGGCCTTCCTGCACCGGAAGCTGTTGGAGAGCGTGGTGCGAGGTGTGGGCCGGGAGGTCGATCGGGCCGAGGGAGAGCACCCACTCCTCGCGCTCGGGGTGGGTCTCGATCGTCAGGAAGTCGGACGAAGGCGCGCCCGCGTGATCCGCGGCGTCGCCGTGCTCGTGCTCCTGAGCGCGGACGGCCGGCACCGACAGGAGGAGCGAGGCGACCACGACACCCGACAGACCATTCGAGAAACGCATACAGCCAGAGTACCGCGGCTGGCGGCTCACCGTCCAGTGGAGGCTCGACGAGGTTTCACGTCGGAGGCCCGTTACTCGGGAACGCACAACGGGACAGGCAAACCTCTCGACGATCGTGCCCACGCCCGATCGGTGGTGTGCGCGTGTGCGCCCGAAGGGGATAGCAGCAGCCTCTCATTGACGGCCGACCACATCGAAGCTCCTGCACACAGTCTTTGCCTTCCCCGACAGGGCGGCTAAAGAAGCCGCCCGCAGTCCGGCGGGTGCGGGAGCTGCCCGTCATTGACCGCCGAGGTAGCGCTCGCGGATCACCGCCATGTGGTGCGCCGTGTGCCCCACGACGATGTAGGCCACCGCACGCACCGACATGTGCACCTCGTTCGCCACGCCGCCCCGGTTCCACTGTTCCTCGTCGAAGCCGTCGAACAGGCTCTCGGTGGACAGGCGGACCGCCTCGAACTCACGCGTCAGGCTGGAGAGCGCCCGATGATCGAACCCGGCCGACCGCACATAGTCGTCCTGCTCGAACGGCGGCAGGGGCTTCTGCTCGCCGCGCGCGAAGCACAGGGCGCGCGCGCCGAAGATCCGTTCGGTGTCGACGACGTGACCGAGGACTTCCTTCACGCTCCATTTCTCGGGAGCGTAGCGGTAATCGGCCGTCGCCTTGTCGAGGCTGCCGAGGAAGCCCATCAGCTCGTGCCGCTGCTCCTCGAGCACCTCGAGAATCGGTCGATCAGGCACCAGATCGATGAACGACTGGTAGTAAGGATCGTACTCACTCGTCGTCGGCCGGCCCGCATCGACACCGTTCATGAATCACCTCTCGGGGAACCGGGGTTGCCAGGGCGGCTGCATGGAATGCCCATGAGTCTTCAGCGGGCGCGGGCGCCAGGCAAGAGCCCGGCCGGGATCCGGATCGGTTGCAGACGCTCAGGCCGTGAAGGCGCGTTTCACCCTCTCCCAGAAACCGGGCTCACCGGTGTCCGGTTCCGGGGGGGCGCTTTCGACCTCCCTGAGGCGCTCCAGCAGCTCGCGCTCCTCGCGGGAGAGCGTCGTGGGAGTCCACACGAGGACGCGAACGACCTGATCTCCGCGCCCGCTGCCACGCAGGCGCGGCATGCCCCGGCCACGGAGCCGAAGGGCCTGGCCACTCTGGATGCCCTGCGGGACCTTGAGCTTCGCGGTCCCGTCGATGATGGTCGGAACGTCCACTTCCGCGCCGAGGGCCGCCTGGCTCATCGTCACCGCGAGGTTGTAGACCAGGTCGTCTCCGACGCGCTGGAATCTCCCGTCTTCCTCCACCTCCACGAGCACGAGCACGTCGCCGCGCGGTCCGCCGTCCGGCCCTGCGTTGCCCCGACCGGACAGCTTCAGGTAATCATCCGTCGAGACGCCAGCGGGCACGTCCAGCTTGACGGAACGCTCCGCACGTACCCGACCGTCGCCGGAGCAGGCCGAACACGGGCTCAGGATCCGCTGACCGGCCCCGCCGCAATCCGGACACGGGCGCACGCTCACGAACTGTCCGAGCATCGACCGCTGCACCTGCCGGACTTCGCCGGCCCCGTGACACGTGGAGCAGCGCTCGGGGGCGGTACCGGGCTCCGCCCCCGAGCCTCCGCACCGGGTGCACGAGTCCAGCACCTTGATCCTGACGCTCCGCTCCACCCCGCGGGCCGCCTCCTCGAGCGACACCTTGAGCTTCAGCTTGAGGTCGGCACCCCGCCGCGGCCCCCTGGAGCGAGCGGCGCGCCCTCCGAACAGGTCGCCGAAGCCCATGCTCCCGAACTCGCGCATGAATACTTCGAACGCGTCGGAAAAATCGAACCCGCCGAATCCGCCGGCGGATCCGCCGCCCGCGCCCCGCTTGATCCCCGCTTCCCCGAACCGGTCGTACAGCTGCCGCTGCTCGGGATCGCGGAGCACCTCGTAGGCCTCCGTCACCCGCTTGAACTGCTCCTCCGCGTCCGGCGAGTCGTTCCTGTCGGGATGATACTGCATCGCGAGCTGCCGATACGCCTTCTTGATCGTGTCGGCATCCGCGTTCCGCGCGACGCCCAGTCGTTCGTAGTAATCCGCCATGTATGCCTTGAAAGAAGTCGTGATCTACGCGGTGGATGCCACTACCCCCCTGAGAGTGCGTCGCGAGGTCAGTGAGCGACCAGGTTAGACACCAGGGACGACGTGCATTCGACTACCGCCAACACCTGTTCGTAGGGCATCCGGGTCGGGCCGATGACACCGACCACCCCCTCCACCTGGTCCAGCTGGTAGGTGGCCGTGATGATCGTGAGCCCCGCCAGCTCCGGGGTGCCGTGCTCCGCGCCGATCGTGATGTGCGAGCCCCCCGCCGTGGCCCGTCCGTGCAACACGGAGGCGAGGAGTTCGCGCTGCTCCGTGAGCTCCATGAGCTCCTTGAGCCTCGCCCCCGAGTGGAACTCCGGCTGGCTGGCGAGAACCGACACGCTGCCAAGGTGAATGTCCTCTTCCCCGAGGGCCCAGGCGAACATGTCCGGGCCGGACTCGACGAAGATGTTCACGAGCGCCGCGGCCGAAGGATCCGGAACCCGGATGTCACGCAGCCTCTCGATGAGCGTATCGTGAATCTCTCGCAGGCTCGACCCGGCCAGTCTCTCGTTCAGGATCCGCGCGACGGCCGCCAGGGTCTCGGCCGGAAGCGCTGCCGGCAGGTCCACGTAGATCGTTCGGACCACGCCGGACCGTAGGGTCAGCACCATGAGGGCCTTGCCCGAGTCGATCGGAACGAAGTCCAGCTTGAGCAGGACCGCCTCGGCCAGGATCGGACCAACCGACAGGCCGAGCTCGCCCGTGAGCAGGCCGAGCACCCGGGCGGCACGCTGCACCACGGACCCCAGCTCCGACGCCGCCGGGGGACCGGCCAGCTCCTTCTCGATCCGCGCGCGCTGTTTCGTCGACAGGTCCCGCCTGCCCATGAGACTGTCCACGTAGTACCGATAAGCCAGGTCGGTGGGCATCCGACCGGCTGACCTGTGAGGGTGCGTCAGGAAGCCCTTCGTCTCCAGGTCGGCCATCGTGTTGCGCACCGTGGCCGGTGAGATGCCCAGCTCGTAGCGCCTGACGATTCTCCGGGACCCCGCCGGCTCAGCGGTCTCGATGTACGCTTCGATCACCGCCTGGAGGATCGTGCGCTCACGCTCTGTCAGACTCTCGTATGCCATCGCCTTCTCGCGGATCTTCGCCGCTCTCATGCTGCCCCATCCGCCCGCCCAGTACCGCGACGAGCGTGTCCATCCGTAACCAGCCCTCTGCGGTCAGTCGAAGGCCGGCTTCATCCCGGTGCACCCAGCCGGCATCACCCCACGACTCCAGCAGGTCCGCGGCGCTCAGCACCAGCCGATCCAGCAGCGGGTCACCCGCAGCGACTCCCCGATTCGTACGAAGGGCGAGCCAGAGTCGTTCCAATCGACT
The DNA here is from genome assembly GCA_947581745.1 of Candidatus Benthicola azotiphorus. Lineage (GTDB taxonomy): Bacteria > Gemmatimonadota > Gemmatimonadetes > Palauibacterales > Palauibacteraceae > Benthicola > Benthicola azotiphorus. The sequence goes on along the minus strand of CANPVW010000282.1, from coordinate 6,666 downwards.
CTCGCCCGCCCCCAGCATCTCGTGCCCCTCGAGCGCGCTCTGTCCGTCGGCGAGGGCCCTGCGATACGCCTCCCAGCGGAAGACGTTCCACAGGCGCGTTCCGCCGACGAAGCCGTGGGCCGACGGGCCGAGGCCAAGGTAAGGCGAACCGTCCCAGTAATGCCAGTTGTGCCGGCATTCCCGGCCGGGCAGCGCGAAGTTGGACACCTCGTAGTGTACGAATCCGGCCTGCACGAGCGCTTCGACGGCCTCCAGGTACTCGGCGGCGTACCGGTCCTCGCTCACCATCCGGATCTCGCCCGTCTGCACGCGCCGTCCGAGCGGCGTTCGCGGCTCCGCGGTCAGGCCGTACGCGCTGACGTGCGTCACGCCGGCCTCCAGCACCCGACCCACTTCGGCTCTCCAATCCCGCGGCACGGATTCCGGGAGGCCGAAGATCAGATCGGCGTTCACGTCCTCGAACCCGGCGGCCCGGGCCGCGTCGAGCGCCTGCCTGGCTCCCGCCGCGTCGTGCAGTCGTCCCAGCCACCGGAGCACTCGGTCGTCGAACGACTGGATGCCGACGCTGAGGCGATTGACGCCGGCCCGGCGCCACGAGCCGGCCACCGCGACGTCGAGCGAGGCGGGATTGGATTCGGCCGTCCACTCCAGCTCGGTCGTCCGATCGAACCACCCGTCAAGGAGCGACGCGAGGTGGCTCATCCCGCCCCCGATCAGGGACGGGGTGCCTCCTCCGACGAAGACAGTCTCCAGCCTCACCGGACGGCTCCAGCCGACACGCTCGAACCACTGCGCCACCTCGATGCCGATGCACTCGAGCCACTCTTCGACCGGCGCCCTGGAGGTCCGGTGGACGGAAAAGTCGCAGTAGTGGCATCGGTGGACACAGAACGGGAAATGCAGGTAGAGGCTCGCGGGCGGCGCGGCTCCCGAAACCGGCGGATCGATCAGCACCGTCTCACGAGCTCGAAACGGTACCCCGGCAGCGATCGCACGACGCCGCCCAGCTCCATGCGGCACAACGTCGCCAGGGCCTCCGGCACCGCCAGGTCGGCTGCTCTCGCCAGGTCCTCCACGGCGGCGGGTCCGGTCGAGAGACCGGCGCGCAACCGATCCGCGGGCTCCGCCGTCCCCGCTCCGGAGGCCGGCCGGTCGCCGTCGAAGAGGCTGCCCTGGGGCTCCTCCGCTCCCGCCACTTCCGGCTCTCCGAGCTGCCGAAGCACGTCGCCCGCAGACTCCGCCACCGCCGCACCGTCGCGCAGCAGCTGGTGGACGCCGCGCGACACCGACTGGTCGACCGGACCCGGAACGGCCAGGACTTCGCGTCCCAGTTCGAGGGCCAGGCCCGCCGTGATCAGAGCTCCGCTCCTCGGCCCCGCCTGCACGACGACGACCGCACGGCTGAGCGCCGCGATGATCCGGTTACGCTGCGGGAAATTGAACTTCGCGGGACGGGTGTCGGGGGGATACTCGCTGACCAGCAGGCCACGCTCGGCTACCTCGGCGAAGAGGTCCCGGTTGCTCCGCGGATACACACGATGAACGCCGCACCCGAGGACGGCGATCGTCTCGCCCCCGGATGCCAGGGCGCCGCGGTGGGCCGCCGCGTCGATCCCCCGGGCGAGCCCGCTCACGATCGTCCAGCCGAGCCCCGCCAGGTCGAAGGCCAGCCGGTGGGCCATCCGACGTCCGTACTCCGTCGCCCGGCGGGTCCCCACGATCCCGATCATCCGGTCCGAGGCGATCGCCACCGGCCCCCGAACCCAAACGCCGACCGGGGGGCGGTGCAGGTGGGTGAGCCGTTCCGGGTAATCCGCGCAGCGGCGCCCGATGAAACGGGCCGGCGATCGGCTCGTGCCCGAATCCCCGGAACCTCCCCTCAGGGTCTCCACTGCTCGAGCTCCGGAAACAGGTCCGGCGTCTCGCCGCGTTCCTCGGTCCTGCGCTCGTCGACCCGCGCCCATACGCCTTCGAGGAAGTCGGCCAGTCCCTCTCCACTGACCGACGAGATCACGAAGCGGCCCCACGCATCGGGTGCCTCGAAGTCCCATTCGCGCTCGCCGGCCGGCACCAGGTCCGCCTTCGTCATCACGACGCAGTGAGGGATCTGGTCGAGCGCCGCGTCGTGTGACAGGAGCTCCTTGCGAAGCAGGTCGTACGTCGCCTTCGCGTCCTCCGCGTCCGAGGGAACCAGCAGCGCCAGCGTTCGCGTACGCTCGATGTGCCTGAGAAACTGCGTCCCGAGTCCCTTGCCTTCAGAAGCGCCCTCGATGATGCCGGGGATGTCGGCGATCACCATCGATCGACCGTCGGAGAGGCCCACCACTCCGAGGTTCGGCTCGAGCGTCGTGAACGGATACTCGGCGATCTTGGGGCGGGCGGCGGACACGGCTGAGAGCAGGGTGCTCTTCCCCGCGTTCGGCTCCCCGACCAGCCCGACATCGGCGATCAGCTTGAGCTCGAGCTCGATTCGCCGCTCCTCGCCCCACTCCCCCGGCTCCCATTCCCGTGGCGTCTGGTGCGTCGAAGTGGCATACGAGGCGTTCCCGCGCCCTCCGCGTCCGCCTCGCGCGACTGTCAGCCGGTCTCCCGGCCGGAGGAGCTCGCCTAGCCGCTCGCCGCTGTCCGCGTCCTTCACGACGGTGCCCAGGGGGACCGGAAGCGCCAGCTCCTCGCCGTCGGCGCCCGTCTTGTTGCTGCCCTCGCCGTGCCCGGCTCGACCGGCTGCGTAGTTCTCGCGGTAGCTGTAGTCCAGCAGCGTCGAGAGCTGGGGCTCTGCCACGAGCACCACGTCGCCGCCCCTCCCTCCGTTTCCTCCCGCCGGACCTCCGCGCGGCACGCCCCTCTCCCGCCGGAACGCCACGGCGCCGGCGCCGCCGGCGCCGCCCTTGACCCTGATGCGCGCGAAATCGATGAACATCAGTTCTTCTTCACCCCTCCGGCGTCATCCGCAAAACGGTTCCGGACCCGAGCCCACAGGGCCCTCGCATCCCTGCGCCACGCCTCGTTCGGACTCATCTCCAGCCCCGCCTCGAGGGCCTCCTCGACTGCCGCCGGCCGGCACCCGGCATACAGCGCTCCCCTGAGATGGGAATGCAATTGCGGCTCCCAACCGGTCGCACCCAGAATCGAGACGATGCACATCTCACGGGTCCCCAGGTCCAGTCCCCGCCGTGCGAGCACCTTTCCGTAGCCCTCACGGATCATCCAGTCATCCATAGCCGGGTGCGCGCGCCTGACGTTCGCACGCAGCTTGTCGTAAGCATGTCCGTAGACCGTCCGGCACACGCGCTCGCCCCTCCGCTCCCACTCCCGAGCGTCCGCGGGGTCTTCCTCGGCCGGCGGCGGCACCCCGACGACATCCCGCCACTCGGCGAGCGCCGTCAGCGTCGCCGGAAAGCCCAGGAACAGGTAGCTCTGGAGGATGACCTCCTCCGCGGCCTCCCGGACCGAGGCGGCAGCCACCGCTCGCATGGCCCGTATCCGCTGGTCCCGGGTCCCGGCGGCCACGGTGGCAGAGAGTCGCAGCAGGGATCGAACCTCTTCCTCCGACACTCAGGCGTCCTCTCCACTACCCGTCGCAGGCCTGGCGCGAACACGACCCACCTCCACTCCGAGCGTGTTCACGATCGCCGCCTCGCTCACCTCGGCCAGGGCTTCGCGTTCCCCGTCCCTGAGCAGTCCGGCGAGCTCCATCAGCTGTACGACCGACGGCCCGACGGCCCGGATCGCCCCGTCCTCCACCTTGACCGCGAGTCCCCAGTCGTCGTCGACCGCGGCGGCGCACAGGACGCCCTCCGCACCTTCCTTCGCGAGCACCCTCCCCTTCGTCGCTCGCATGATCTCCAGCGGTACGCGGCCGGGTGACGAGGTAAGGTCGGGGAACGTCGTCATCGCATCCACAACGGCGCGCGCGCCCGCGTTTCCCAGCCGTGCCTGGCGCACGAGCCGGGAATAGGCACGAGCCATCTCGCTCAACGGCATTCGCGGTGTCGGCACGCCGCAGCCGTCCAGCGCCCAGTGGTGCTCCTCGGGCTCGTGGTCCATCCACGCCCCCAGAGAGTCCCGGATCCGGCGCTGAACCGGGTGATCCAGTCGTTCGTAGCCATCGATCGGCCAGCCGTGATGGACCGCCAGCGCCAGCATCCCGGCGTGCTTTCCGGAGCAGTTGTTGTGCATGCGCCCGGGGAGGCGGCCCGCGCAGCTGAGCATCTGCGCCGTGTCCCGGTCGAAAGGAGGGTGTGGCCCGCAGTGCAGGTGGTCCTCGCTCAGGCGGAGGCGGCGGAGCAGCCCCGCCACTCTCTCGGTGTGCTGCCGCATGCCGCCGTGCGATGCGCAGATCAGGGCGACGTCCTCCGGCTCGAGATCGAGTGCCCCGGCGACTCCGTCCTCGAACAGGGGGAGAGCCTGGAACGGCTTCATCGCCGAGCGCCAGTAGGTGAGGACCGGGGGATCGCCCCTGGTGCTTTCCTCGTCTTCCGCCGCGCTGCACGCGACGCCGCGCACCCGATGCATCGATTCGACCGCCCGTCCGCGGCTGACCTCCACCACCATGTCGACGCGTTTCAGATGGGCCTCCGCTAGGGCGCGGCGGGCACGGCGACAGGCAACCCGGCCTCGCTCCACCCGGTCATGTGACCTTCGAGGTCCACCACCGACTCGAAACCGGCTTCGCGCAGGACCTCCTCCGCCACTCCCGCGCGCCGGCCGGTCCGGCAGTAGACGACGACCTCGGCGTCACGATACGGTTCCAGCGATCCGAGTCGGGCGCCGACCTGATCGTACGGAACGTTGATCGCTCCGGGGATGTGGCCCTCGGCGAACTCCTCCGGACTCCGCACGTCCAGAATGACCGGGACATCGGGACCGTCGAGCCGTCCGGCCAGCTCGGCCGCCGTGATCACTAGCGGCTCGGCCTCCGTCGTGAGCGGCGCCGCACTCTCCGGCTGCGCCGCGACGGACTCGTCCGCCGGTCGGTCACCACCGCCCGCACATCCGATCATCGTTACGCCGAACAGCGCCAGGATCGCTGCCCGCGTCACCCTGTGTCGCATCGTCGTGTCTCCCTCCGCCAAAGGAACTTCTCCGGGACGCAAATCTCCATGGCGGGTGCACGGGCTGTCAAACCGCATACGCCGGAGGCAGCGATCCCCTATACTGCATACCTGACGCCGGCCCCGGAGGCCGACCACCGAGATACGGGGGGCATGTGCAATCCTGGATGCAGCTCGGAATCGAGGGACTCTGCCTCGTCGGGGCCGGAGCGTACGTCCTCTGGCTCGTCAGCCTCGCCCGAAGCGACGCCTCGCTCGCGGACCGTTTCTGGGGAGTGGGATTCGTGCTGCTCGCCGCCTGGTACGCGGCCCGTGGGAACGGCTGGCCCGTGCGCTCATGGCTGCTGCTGGGGCTGACCGCCGTCTGGGGCGTCCGACTGTCCGTTCACATTCACCTTCGGAACAGGGGCAAACCGGAGGATCCCCGTTACGCCCGATGGCGGGCGGCCGGCGGGGCGTCCTGGTGGTGGACGAGCCTGTTCAAGGTGTTCTGGCTCCAGGCGCTGATCCTGTGGATCGTTGCGGCACCGCTGCTCGCGGCGCAGCGCGGAGGCGAGCCCGATCAGCTCACCGCGCTGGACGTGGGGGGCACCGCCGTATGGCTCATCGGATTCGTGTTCGAGGCGGTGGGGGACGCGCAGCTCGCCGTCTTTCGACGTGATCCTTCGAACGCCGGGAAGGTGCTGACGAACGGCCTGTGGCGATACACGCGTCACCCGAACTACTTCGGAGATTCGTTGATCTGGTGGGGGATCTTCACGATCGCGGCCTCGGTCCCGGGCTCGATCTGGAGCGCCTTCGCACCCCTCCTGATGACCTGGTTGCTCGTGCGAGTGTCCGGAGTCGCGCTGCTCGAGTCCAGCCTGCGGGAGACGAGGCCCGGATATGCGGACTACGTGGAGAGAACGAGCGCTTTCGTTCCGTGGCCGCCACGGCGCGGTGGACCCGGCGAGGGGTGATGCGGCGGTGCCGATCCGTCGCGCATGCACGTGCCGGAGGATGGCGGTCCCCGATCCTGCCCCGAGTTTTGCGGCGATTCGTCTTGCCAACCTCGGATGGATCGTACATAATGGGCCTATCTGAGGTATTCGCTACTTCTCATCCTCACCCAAAAGGAGACGGAAGCGTGACGAAACAGGAATTCGCTGACAAGCTCGCCGGCAAGTGTGATCTCTCCAAGGCGAAGGCGATGGAGGTCATCGATTGCATCTTCTCGACGAAACCTCGCGAGGGGATCATCGCCATCGAGCTGGATGGCGGCAACGACGTGACGATCACGGGATTCGGCACGTTCAAGACGCGGCGCACCAAGGCTCGTAAGGGCCGGAATCCGCAGACGGGCCAGGAGATCATGATCGCGGCGCGTAACAGCGTCTCCTTCCGTGCGGGCAAGGGCCTGAAGGATCGCGTCCGGGAGTAGGTTTCCGGCCGGTCACATGTCAGGCCGGGGGTGGTGAGCCTCCTCGGTCACGAGGCTTCCAGCCTCCGATGAAGGAACGCCCCTGCGGCCGGAGATCCGGCACAGGGGCGTTTTTCTCTGCGCGGTCTGAAGGCGCCCGGGACTGCCCGGGTGCGTGGGGTCAGTTGCCCCCTTCGCTCACGTCAGTTCCGC
>CANPVW010000281.1 GCA_947581745.1 Candidatus Benthicola azotiphorus | reverse complement strand
CCCGCCGTCGGCCCGCTCCGGGTGCGGATCGAAGTACGCGTGATTCGTGATCGTCCATCCCGGATCCGCGATTCCGAGTATCGGGGGCACCCGGCGGTTCGTCCCGTACTGGAGGCGAGCCGGGATGGAGTCCCTGAGAAACACCGAGACATGCGGGTGAGCACCGTGCAGGGCCTCGTATACGGCGGGAACATCGGCCTCCGCCGGCCACAGGGCGAGAACCGGATTCCAGTCGATCGGACGGGCGATCTCCAAGTCCACGTAGTCATCCACGAACATCACCCGGTCCCGGCTGGTCGCGATCATGCCGTGGTCGGACACCACGACCACGTTGGTCCGCTCTGAAAGCCCACGTTCCTCGAGCCCACGGACGAGGAGACCGAGGGCCCGATCCTCTCTGGCGATCGCGGCGAGCACCTCATCCGAATCAGGGCCGAGATCGTGTCCGGCGACATCCGTGTGATCGAAGTACAGGGTGAGAAACGACGGGCGCTCGGCGTCGGGGAGGTCGAGCAGGTCGAGGACCCACTGGACCCGGGCCGTGTCGGACATCGATCCATCGAACGGTAGCCAGTGCGACGGCACGACGCCTCCGATATCGGCTTCCGAGCCCGGCCAGAACAGGGGGGCTGTCGCCAGTCCGTGCTTCTCGGCAGACACCCAGACGGGCTCGCCCGCCCACCAGCGTTCGTTCCGCACTTCCTCCCTGTCGGCCATCGAGAAGACGGCGTCGAAGACAGGGTCGTACATCGTATTGGCCACGATCCCGTGGTGATCCGGGACGAGGCCCGTGACCAGCGTGTAGTGATTCGGGAACGTCTTGGTGGGGAAGGAGGGAATCAGCCCGTCCGCCCGTACTCCGCGCGCCGCCAGATCGTCGAGGTTGGGGCTCACGTCCCGGTCCGGGTAGTCCCACCGGAAGCCGTCGAAGGAGACCAGCACGACGATCTGATCGCCTGCTGCCGGTCCGCTCGGCGGGGCTCCCGTCGGTCCGCTCGCGCGACTTCCGCAGCGTGCGGCAGTCGCGGCGAGCACCCCGCAGAGGAGGAGGCGCAGGCCCGATCGCAGGGCGAGCGATCCGCGTCTCGAAGTGGTATGGTTCATCTCTGAGATCTCTATTACGCGCCGTGGGATTGAACGAACCGAAGACGATGTCGCAAACTATCTCTGATCGCGATGGCAGGCGATGCTTCGCCACTCACGTTGGGACGGCCGCCGGGCTGGCCCTGCTCGCGTGTGCCCCGCAGGGAAAGGAGGCACCGCCGCTGCACGTGGTCGCGACCGTGCCGCCCCTGGCCGGAATCGTCGACCGGGTCGCTCCCGGTCTCGCCGAGGTCACGGTTCTGATACCGCCGGGCGCCAGTCCGGTGACGTACGAGCCGTCGTTGGCCACCGTCCGGGAGGCGGCGCGAGCCCAGGTGTACGTCTCGGTCGGCCATCCCGCGTTCGCCTGGGAAGCCGCGTGGCTGCCCGACCTCCTCTCGGACAGCCGTGCGCGCCTGATCTCGGGCGCAGACGGGTGCCAGGTTCGACCCGACGATCCCCACGTGTGGTTGTCCTTCTCCTGCGCCAGGAATATGGCCGAAGGAATCGCCCGAGCGGTGACCGAGGCACGCCCGGAGTTCGCGGATTCGATCGCCAGCGCGCTGGCAGCCTTCCTCGCCGATCTCGATGACGTAGCCGAGCACGCAGACCGCGCGCTCGAGCCGCACAGGGGAGGGAGCTTCGTCGTGCTCCACCCGGCGTGGGGATACCTGGCATCCGCCCACGGGATCGAGCAGGTCGCGATCCTCGAGCACGGGAGCGGGGATGCGGGTCCCGGAGAGCTGGCGGCGATCGTGGAACGGGCCAGGCGGCTCGGAGTCCGAAACGTGATCGTGCAGCCGCAGTTCTCCGCAGGCCCCGCCCGCCTGGTGGCGAGTGAACTGGGGGGAGACACGGTCACGCTCGACCCGCTGGGCAGGGACCTGGTGTTGACGCTGCTGACCGCGATCGATGTCCTCGCCGAGCAGGTAAGCCCGTGAGCAGTCCGCCGATTCTCCTCCGCGGCGTGAGCTACCGCTATGGCGAGACACCGGCGCTGGAGTCCGTCGATCTTCGCCTGGATGAAGGGGACTACCTCGGGATCATCGGGCCAAACGCCGGGGGGAAGACGACGTTGCTGAAGATCGTTCTCGGACTGCTGCTTCCCGACAGCGGCACGGTCGAGGTGTTCGGGCGTCCGCCCTCCGAAAGCCGTGGGGTCATCGGCTACGTGCCCCAGTACGCCCGTTTCGACGCCGGATTCCCGATCGATGTGGTGGACACGGTCCGAATGGGACGTCTGGGCACCGGCCGAAAGGAGTCGGCCCGCGCGGCCCGCGAGGCGGCGATGCGGGCGCTCACCTCGGTGGATCTGGCTGGACTGGCCGGTGAGCCGATCGGTCGGCTGTCAGGCGGGCAGCTCCAGCGGGTCCTCATCGCCAGGGCGCTGGCCTCCGAGCCGCGGATTCTGCTGCTGGACGAGCCGACGGCGAGTGTCGACACTAGGGTCGGGCGGTCGGTGTACGAGCTCCTCGAAGGCCTGTCGGAGCGGATGACCATCGTCCTCGTGTCGCACGACATAGGGGTCATTTCGAGACACGTGAAGACGATCGCCTGCCTCAACGTGCGACTTCACTATCACCATTCGCGCGAGCTCACCCCGGAAATGGTGGAGGCCGCGTACGGATGTCCGGTGGATCTCGTGGCCCACGGCCACCCCCATCGGGTGCTGCCCGCTCACGACGCTGGAGGCAGTGGATGATCGGGGCGATGGAGTACGAGTTCTTCCAGCGCGCCATCGTCGCGGGGCTTCTTGCCGCGCTGGCGAGCGGGATCATCGGGACCTACGTGATGGCGCGGCGCATCGTCTCGATCTCGGGAGGGCTGGCCCACGCGGCGTTTGGCGGGATCGGCCTCGGGTACTTGCTCGGCTTCCCGCCGATGGCGGGAGCACTCGGCTTCGGCCTCCTGTCGGCGATCGGGATCGGAGTCGCCGAGCTGCGCCTGCGACAGGGACTCGACACCCTGATCGCGATGGTGTGGGCGGTCGGGATGGCTCTTGGCATCGTGTTCGCATCGCTGGCGCCGGGCGCCACCCCGGACCTTCTCAGCTACCTGTTCGGCAACATCCTGTTCGTCCCCCCCGCGTACCTCTGGTACACCGGGGGCCTCGACGTCCTGCTGCTCGTGGTCGTCGCGTTCCTCTACCGCCCCCTCCAGGCGGTGGCCTTCGACGAGGAATTCAGCTGGGTGGCCGGCGTGCCGGTGGCCGCGTTGTTCCTTCTGATACTCGGACTCACGGCACTCACCGTCGTGGTCCTGATCCGCGTCGTGGGTGTGATACTAGTGATCGCGCTGCTCACGATCCCTGCCGCCATCGCGCGGCACTGGGCCCACGGTCTGGTCCGGATGATGGTCATGGCGACGGCGATCGGCGCGGTCTGCATCACGTCCGGACTCTTCAGCTCGTACGCGCTCAGTGCCGGAGCCGACGTCAACGTTCCCACCGGTCCGTTCATCATACTGTTGTCGGCGGGACTGTACGGAGTGTCCGCATTCGCCCACCGGTTCGTGGGCCGTCGATCGCGAACCTGACGGGGCGTCGGCCTCCGCCCGCCGCTGAAACTTTCCGAGTCATGGACGGCGTAGATGGAACGTGGCTGGCCCGTGCCAGCCAACCAGGGACGTGCGCCTCCGGCGGCCCGCACCGGCCACGTCACCTTCAAGTGCGAGCAGCCCCGCCCGCCGGCCTCGGGGCAGTACGGAGAGATCCATGAAGACGCGGACGAAGGTAGGTATGGGCCTCGTGGGGCTGGTCGTGGTGGCCGGCGTCGCGGCGGTCTCACTGCGTGGCGGAAACGGAGATGAGGGTCCGGCGACGGTCGAGGTGACCCGAGGCTCGATCGTCCAGAAGGCGCTGGCGATCGGCAACATCGAGCCGGACATCGAGATCGGCATCAAGTCCCAGGTCGCCGGCGTGGTACGTGAGCTGTTCGTCGAGGATGGAGATTACGTCACGGCGGGCGCTCGCCTGCTCGAGGTGAAGCCGAATCCGACGCCGATCGAGCTGGCGGAGGCGAAGCGCCAGGTAGAGCTCCGGCAGATCGAGCTGGAGAACATGGAGCGCGACCTCGAGCGGAAGCGAGAGTTGCGGGGCCGGGACTTCATCACGCAGGAGGAGCTGGAGCTGGCCGAACGCGAGTTCGAGCGGTCCAGAATCCAGGTGCAGATGGCCACGGAGAGAGTCGCGCTTCTCGAGACGGGCAAGGTGCGGATCGCCGACCGGGACATCGAAGGCGTGATCCGATCTCCGATCGACGGGTTCGTTCTGGAGACGAGAGTGGAGACCGGCGATCCGGTCGTCCCGCTCAGCGCTTTCCAGGAGGGCACGGTGCTCATCACCATGGCGGAGATGAACAACCTGATCTTCCGGGGAACGGTGGACGAGATCGACGTGGGGAAGCTGCACGAGGGTATGCCCGCCGACGTGAAAGTCGGAGCCCTGCCGGATGCCGCGGTGCGGGGCGAGGTGTACCTGATCTCCCTGAAGGCGAGGAGCGAAGACAACTCGACCGTATTCCCGATCGAGGTTCGTCTGACGGAGGTCGGCGACGCCGTTCTCCGGGCCGGATACTCGGCCAACGTGGACATCATCATCGATCGGCGGGACGACGTCCTGGTCATTCCCGAGCGACTCGTCCGGACGGAAGACGACGTGTCCCGTGTCACGATCCTCCTTCCCGACGGGGAGACGGAGGAACGGGAGATCGAGACGGGCCTGTCCGACGCGTTGAGCATCGAGGTGGTGTCAGGTCTCCACGAGGGGGACCTGGTCGTCGAGCCGCCTCCGCGGGAAATCCACTAGCGCGCCGGCGGCGACAGGAAGCGGTGAGGGAGGTGGCGGCGTGAATCGATTCGCGGCAGCCGCGGGCCAGTTCCTGGCGGACGTGAGGAGCCAGAAGCTCCGGACGGCCTTGACCCTGCTCGGGATCACGTGGGGTACCGTCGCGGTGGTCGTGCTGCTGGCGTTCGGAGTCGGACTCGAGCGGCAGACGGTCAAGCGGTTCCACGGCCTCGGCGACCGTGTCGTGATGCTGTTCGGAGGTACGACAACGGTATCGTATCAGGGCTTTCCCAGGGGTCGTTCGATTCGCCTGCGGGAGGCCGACGCCTGGTTTCTCAAGCGCCAGGTTCCCGAGATCGAGCGCATCAGCCCGGAATACAGTCTCTGGAACACGACGGTGAGCCACGGACGGCAGGTGCTCCGTCCGAACGTGGCGGGCGTGTGGCCGGACTACACCTACATGCGGAACGTGATTCCGGAGATGGGCGGGCGCTTCATCAACCAGGCGGACATCGACGGCCGACGAAGAGTCGTCGTGCTGGGCG
>CANPVW010000280.1 GCA_947581745.1 Candidatus Benthicola azotiphorus | reverse complement strand
GAGGTCGGCGACGTGATCGTCGCGGTGGACGGGGAGAAGGTGGGATCGGTACCGGATCTCCAGCGGAAGATCCGCAGTCACGAACCCGGCGAGTCGGTCGATGTGACCGTGGTTCGCCGGGCCGACCTCAAGCGTGAGACCCTCAAGGTCAAGTTGATGGACGCCGGCGAGATGAGCCGGGAGGAAGCGCCTCGTGTGGTCTCCGCCGAGAGCTCCGACCCGCTCGGAATCGAAGTCGAGGGTCTGACCGGGGAGGCCCGGCGGGCCCTCGACCTGCCGCGAAACCTCGAGGGCGTGGTGATCGTGTCGTACGATGAGTACGGTCCGGTTGCCCGGCGGGCCGGGCCGAACCTGCGGGGTATGGTGATCACTGCGATCAACCGGAAGCCGATCCACAACCTGGCCGAATATCGGGAGGCGGTGAAGAAACTGGAGCCCGGAGAGGTAGTCGGCCTCGACGTGTACAACCCGCAGGATGCGGTCGAGGTGCCGCTCACGATAGCGATTCCAGAATAACTCGAGCCCGCAGCCCTCGTCGGGCCCGGACCCACTGGCTGGTTCACTCGGCGGCGTCTTCCTCGTGGAAGGCGCCGCTTCGAGCGTCTGCCACCGGCTGAATCGAGGCATCGGGCGACCTTCGGCCATTGGCCGTGCCCGAGAACAGAGGTTAAAATGCCGGGCCGCGATGACGGACCCGGCGGCGGGCGCGCGAAAGTGGCGGAACCGGTAGACGCGCCAGCCTTAGGAGCTGGTGGCCCGAGGGCCTTGGGGGTTCGAGTCCCCCCTTTCGCATCCACCAGGATCTCGGGACCGCGCGCGTGTCGCGGCCCCGGGATCTCACCAGCACATGAGGAACAGTTGATGTCCGGAGATATATCCACCGGAGGCCCCCCCGACCGGCAGCTGGACGTCGCCATGGAAATCGGCGATGGATGGACCCGCAAGCTCACGATCACCATCCCGCCGGAGAGGGTGGGGCGGGCGCGTGCAGCCGAGCGGAAGCGGCTTGCCAAGAAGGTGCGGATCAAGGGGTTTCGCCGGGGAAAGATACCGGTCGATGTGATCGAACAGCGGTACGGGGACTTCCTGGACGAGCACGTGCGGAGCGTTCTCGTCCAGGAAGCTTATCGCGAGGCCGTGGACGAGACGGATCTTCGTCCCGCAGGCGCGGCTCACATCACCAACGTCCAGTACTCCCCGGGTGAGAGGCTCACGTTCCAGGCGGAATTCGAGATCATGCCGTCCGTGAGCCTCGATCGAGTCGGGGGCTTCAAGATCGCTCGCGACATCGCGCCGGTGACGGACGAAGAGGTCAGCGAGATTCTCGAGGGGATCCGCTCGGAACACGCGGACTGGAGCCCGGTGGAGCGCGTTCCGAAGGACGGCGAGCGAGTCTCCGTGGCCATAGAGCCGCTCCCGGATCCGGATTCGGAGCCCAGGGGCGAAGCCCGGCCGTACCAGTTCGTGCTCGGCTCGGGACAGGCCCTGGAGGACGTGGAACTGGCGATCAAGCAGCTGGCGCCTGGTGAGGCGCGTGCCTTCGACATCACCTTCTCCGAACAGGGGGAGGGGGACGGAAGCGAGCGCCGCCGTCTGCACATACGGCTCGAGGGAGTCGAGGAGCAGAAGTTGCCGGACCTCGATGATTCCCTCGCCGCGCTGGCCGGCGACTTCGCGGACCTGGGAGCTCTCGAAGAGGCGATCCGGGGAGACCTCGCCCGCCATCACGAGGAGGAGGCGGAATCCAGGATCCGGGGGCAGCTCATACAGTCCCTGATCGACGCGAATCCGTTCGCCGTCCCCGGAGCCCTGGTGGATCGATACCTCGACGAGATGATCCGGGCGCCGGAAGATGCGGCGCCCGAGAAGGTGAGGGAGGCGCGCAAGGAGCTGGCGCCTCTGGCAGAGGGCAGGATCAAGGAGCAGCTGATCCTCGACCGGCTGATCGAGCGAGAGTCCCTGCTTCCGTCCGACGAAGAGGTGCGGGCGGAGATCGAGCGCATCGCCGACAGGAGAGGAGTCTCGACGCACGAGGTTCGCCGCCAGCTGGCGCGCGAGGGCAATTTCGAGAGCCTGGGCCGGAATCTTGCTGTAGAGAAGGCATTCGAGTACCTGAAGGGGCAGTCCGGGCTGGAGTGAAGCGGCAGGAACCATGTCTCGGCGTCGGGATACGATGAGCTGAGAACGGCGCCACAGGCTTATAAGACGGGGGAAAATGCCAATCTACGCACCGTACGTGATCGAGCGATCGAGCCGCGGAGAGCGAACCTACGACATCTTCTCCAGACTGTTGATGGATCGCATCGTATTCCTCGGAACCGCCATCAATGACGACGTGGCGAACGTGGTCATCGCCCAGCTACTGTTCCTGCAGGCGGAAAACCCGGATCGCGACATCAACATCTATATCAACAGCCCCGGTGGAAGCGTCTATTCGGGGCTCGCGATCTACGATACGATGCAGTACCTGACGGCGCCTGTGGCGACCATATGCATGGGCATGGCCGCATCGATGGGCGCCTTCCTGCTCGCCGCGGGGACCCCGGGCAAGCGTTCGGCCCTCCCGAATTCGCGCATCATGATCCACCAGCCGTCGGGAGGATCGCAGGGATCGGCCTCGGATATCGAGATCCAGGCGAAGGAGGTGCTGTTCGCCCGGGAGAGGCTGAACGAGCTGCTGGCGAAGCACACCGGCCAGACCGTCGAACGGATCGGCGAGGACGTCGACCGCGATCGATACATGTCGCCCGACGAGGCCGTGGACTACGGCCTGATCGACCGCATCATCGAGCCCGGCACGCCCGCGAACGGATCGGGGGAAGGGCGGGCGAAGGGCGGTGAGGTCAAGGCAATGCCTGCGGAGGCCCGTGAAGAAGGACCCCGGAAGGGCTGACCGGCACGTCGTGAGGAGAATATCGCATGGCTGGTGACAAGCACCTGCGCTGCTCGTTCTGCGGGAAATCGAAGGACAGCGTCAAGAAGTTCATCTCGGGGCCGAATGTCTACATCTGCAACGAGTGCATTTCGCTGTGCAACGAGATCCTCGCCGAGGAAGAGGACCGCGAAGCGACCAGCCAGATCGCCGAGATCCTGACGCCATCCGAGATCAAGGACGTGCTCGACGAGTACGTCATCGGTCAGGAGCTCGCCAAGAAGACGCTCGCCGTGGCGGTGTACAACCACTACAAGCGGATCAACAACCAGAGCGTCGTGGACGATGTCGAGATCGAGAAGTCGAATATCCTCCTTCTCGGGCCCACGGGGGTCGGCAAGACCCTGCTGGCGCAGACTCTAGCCCGCATGCTGCAGGTTCCCTTCACGATCGCGGACGCGACGACGCTCACGGAGGCCGGTTACGTGGGCGAGGACGTCGAGAACATCCTGGTCCGGCTGCTCCAGGCCGGGGATTACAACGTGGCCGAGTGCGAGCGCGGCATCGTCTACGTGGACGAGATCGACAAGATCGCTCGCAAGAGCGAGAACCCTTCGATCACGCGCGACGTCAGCGGAGAGGGAGTCCAGCAGGCGCTGCTCAAGATCCTGGAGGGAACGGTGGCCTCCGTGCCGCCGCAGGGTGGCAGGAAGCACCCGCAGCAGGAGTACATCCAGATCGACACGAGCAACATCCTCTTCATCTGCGGCGGTGCGTTCGACGGCCTCGAGGAGATTATTCAGGATCGGCTCGGTAAGAGGCAGATAGGATTCGATGACTCTGCGAGCCGCAAGTTGTCGGACGGAGACGAGACGCTGGCCCACGTCGAGCCGGAGGACCTGCTTCGGTACGGTTTGATACCCGAGCTCGTGGGTCGGCTGCCCGTGACGGTCGCCCTCCACAACCTGGACGAGGATGCCTTCGTCGAGATACTCACGCGTCCGAGAAACGCACTCGTCAAGCAGTATACGAAGATGTTCGAGCTCGAAGGGGTGGGTCTCACGTTCGACCCGAAGTCCCTTCGTGCCGCGGCCCGCAAGACGCTGGAGAGGGGAACCGGAGCGCGCGGCTTGCGGGCGGTCCTCGAGCGGGTGATGACGGACATCATGTTCGACCTCCCTTCGCGTGATGACGTTCGGGAGGTGGTGATCACCGAAGAGACGATCAACGACGACAAGGAGCCTCTCCTCATCCTGGAGGCGGAACCAAAGCGGCGCGAAGCGTAGAGCGCCCTTGAAGCCCGACCCCGTTGAATCGCCGCCTCGGATCAAGCGTGTCGAGTTCGCCGGTGCCATAGGCAACGCGAACCAGGCCCCGCCGGGCGACCTCCGGCAGGTGGCGGTCGCCGGCCGCTCGAACTGCGGAAAATCCAGCCTGATCAACGCCGTCCTCGGTCGAAAGAAGCTCGCCCGCGTATCGCAGACCCCCGGAAAAACGCGGGAGATCAACTTCTACGAAGTCAACGGGGAGTTCTTCCTCGTTGACCTTCCCGGTTACGGATACGCCCGGGCCCCGGAGGAGCTGCGCGATCGCTGGCCCGCGTTGATCGAGGAGTTCTTGGGAGACAACGCGCGACTGGAGGGCGTCGTCGTCCTAATGGACGCGCGGCGCGGCGTCCTCCCGGCGGATCGACGGCTACTGTCGTTCCTGGCGGAGCGGGAGACGCCTGTCCTGTACGTCCTGACCAAGATCGACAAACTGAATCGGTCAGGACGACGGGCGGCTCTGGATACCGTGCGGCGTGACCTCGGGGCGCCGGCGGACCAGGTCCTGGCGACCTCGGCCCGTACACGCGAAGGCCTCGACTCGCTGGTCGAGAGCATCTTCGCTCTGTTCAGCCCGGACCCATTCGAGCCAACGGAGGCAACGTGAGGACCACTCCCGTACGATTCGCGAAGCGCACGTTCGGGGTGTTCGTGGCGCTCGCCGCAGCGGCCTGCAGCGGTGCACCGGCTCCCGAATCTCCCGTCGGCGCTGGACCCGCGATGGCCCAGAACCCGGCGGATGGATGGAACGAGTCTCTCGAGATCCCTGGAGCTCGTCCCCTTCCGCCCGCCGGCTACGGCACGCTCACGCAGGACGACATCACGATCCCCCTGGAGGTGACGGAAGGCAGGCTCCTCATCAAGGTCGCGCCGCTCACCGAGTGGGTGATCAGGATGACGGCGCCGGACACGTACCGACGCCTGAACGGCTACAAGGTCTCGCGCGGCGAGCAGATTCTCGATCGTGCACGCCGGGGTGGCGAGCGCGGCTGGCCCCTGGTTCTCTTCGTGTCGTATTACACCCGGGCCGTCGAGAGTACGTACGAGCCTTACGACCTGCAGATCCGCGCCCAGAACCAGGTGTTCCGGCCGTTCGACATCATCGCGGTCACGCCGGATTTCAACCGCGAGCGGCTGCGCCAGCAGGAGAGTCAGGTGGCACTCTACCTGTTCGAGAGCGACATCGACCTGGACCTGCCGCTCGAAGTGGAATACGAGGGAAGCCGGAGCGGACGGTGGTCCGGCATCCGCCTGGTGCTGGACAACGAGCTCGCCAAGGTGATGGCACGGGTAGTCCCGGACACACGGTAGGCGCCGGCAAGAGGATCAGCCCCGTTCCTGCTCCTCGCCCTCGGCCCGACCGTCCAGGTCGTACTGGCGCAGCTTGCGGTACAGGGTCCTCTCGCCGATGCCCAGGCGTTCGGCCGCTCTGCGTCGGTTCCCGTTCATCTCGTCCAGTGCGATCCGGATCACCTCGCGCTCGACATCGTTCATCGTCATGTCGGGCGTGAGCAGCAGGGTGGCGCCTGATTCCGGCGCCCGGTCCTCCGGGTCGGCGTGGCCGTTGCCGCCCGAGATCTCGATCGGCTCGACCTCCAGGTCGACGACGGACTCGTCTCGGGCCAGCCCCGGGTAGCGGCCCCGGTACCGCTCGAATTCCGTCCTCAGGTCCTCGAGATCCATCTTCATCT
Organism: Candidatus Benthicola azotiphorus; assembly: GCA_947581745.1. Taxonomy (GTDB): domain Bacteria; phylum Gemmatimonadota; class Gemmatimonadetes; order Palauibacterales; family Palauibacteraceae; genus Benthicola; species Benthicola azotiphorus. The sequence goes on along the minus strand of CANPVW010000280.1, from coordinate 5,402 downwards.
CGACCAGGGTGCGGAAGATGAACTCCATCTGGGGAATGCGAGCCGCCACGCCGACGTCGTCGCCGACCGCGGGCAGCAGACCGGAGGTGGAATCGATCGTGGAGATCGGAAGCAGCGACCTTCCGGTTCCCGAACGGATCTCGGGTGGGATGTCGACGGCGCGGATGACCGAGCCTGGGGCCAGGACGACCATCGACTCGACCAGGTTGCGCAGCTCCCTCACGTTCCCCGGCCAGTCGTATTCGAGCAGGATCTGCACCGCTTCGGGCGCCAGCCCCTTGAACTCGCGCTCGTGTTGCTCGCTCACCTCGCCGATGAAGTACCGCACCAGAATCGGAATGTCCGGCTTCCGCTGTCGGAGCGGCGGGAGCTCCAGGTGAAGGACGTTGAGTCTGTAGTACAGGTCCCGCCGGAAGCTGCCATGGCGCACAGCCTCTCGTAGATCCTGGTTCGTGGCGGCGATCACTCGCACGTCCACCTGGATCTCCACGTCCCCGCCGACCCTCATGAACCGGCGCGCCTCCAGGACGCGCAGGAAGCGCGTCTGCAGTTGCAGGGGCATCTCGCCGATCTCGTCCAGCAGCAACGTCCCTCCGTCGGCCAGCTCGAACATCCCGCGGCGCCGAGAGGTGGCCCCGGTGAACGCGCCCTTCTCGTGCCCGAAGAGCTCGGACTCGAGCAGCGATTCCGGAACGGCGGCGCAGTTCATCGCGATGAAGGGACGGCTGCGGCGCGGCGACAGAAGATGGATGGCCCGCGCGGCCAGCTCCTTCCCCGTCCCGCTCTCTCCCGTGATGAGGACCGTCGAGTTGACAGGCGCGATCAGGATGATGCGGTCCAGGACCTCACGGATCGACTCCGTCCGACCGACGATCCCGGATTCGACCTGGAGTCGGTAGCGGTCCAGCTGGTTTCGCAGCGCCACCTGTATCTCGTCGGAATCGGGCGGTGCGAGTATGGCCTCGTCGAGATCGAACAACCGGGCGATATGCCGACGCTCTTCGGGATCCGGCTCGGGCACGACCGCCAGCAACGGCGGCCTCGGAATGGCCCCCGAGAAGACGCGTGCGAGAGTCGATGCCACGGTCTCGTCGAATCTCCCCGTGAGCACCACGGCCGACTCTTCACCATCCGATCGCAGGCGGTTTTCGATGTCGCCGGGGGACTCGACGATCTCCACCACGTGACCGTCGGCCTCCGCTGCTTCGCGAACGGCGACGGCGCTCTCCAGATCGCCCATCACGACGAAGACTCGCGCCAAGAATGTGCCTCCGCTCAGTCGTGAGACGTGAAGGTGCCGCGAACGAGGTCCACGGCGTGGTCCACGACGGCCTCGAGAACCTGAAGGCCGTCGGTCACCCCCGCGGGGCTGCCCGGCAGGTTCACGATCAGCGTCGAGCCTCGTACGCCGGCCGTCCCGCGGCCCAGGGCCGCCCGCGGCGTCTTGACCAGACCATCCACCCGGATCGCCTCCGCGATCCCCGGGGCGAGCCTGTCGAGGGCGGCGAGGGTGGCTTCAGGCGTCACGTCCCTTGCCGTGAGGCCCGTTCCGCCCGTAGTGAGGAGCAGATCGCACTGTTCCTCGTCGCACAGACGGATCAGCGCGCTGGTGATCGGGCCCGTCTCATCGGGCACGGCGAAACGGGCGGCCAGGCGATAACCGCGGGCGTGGATCCAATCCTCGATGACCGCCCCCGATGCGTCTTGTCTCGTTCCAGCCGCCACGCCGTCGGATACCGTCAGGAGCCCTACCCTCATCATCCCTCGCGCGGTCACCTGCGGAGAGACCCGCCATCGTAGAACGGCATCGGAACGACCTCCCCGGGGATGTCACGGTCGCGGATCCGGACGCTTACCGGATCACCCGCTTTCGCTTCCGCAGGCAGGTACACGGTTCCGATCCCGGCGCCCAGTGACGGGCTGAGCGTGCCGCTGCGCACCGGGCCAACGGCCGCGCCACGGAAGATCACGTCGTACCCGGGGCGCGGGAATCCGCGTTCCGCGAGACGGAAGCCGCGAAGCCTGCGGGAAAGCCCCTCTTCCTTCTGGGCGCGAAGAGCGTCCTGCCCCACGAAGGAGTCCTTGCCCAGCTTGACCAGCCAGGAAAGGCCGGCTTCCAGGGGTGTCGTGTGCTCGTCGATGTCGTTCCCGTAAAGCGCGTACCCCATCTCCAGGCGCAGCGAGTCGCGCGACCCGAGTCCGGCGGGGATCAGTCCGCGCTCCCCCCCGACCTCGAGCAGGCGGTCCCAGACGGCGCGCGTCGCCTCCGGCGGCAGATACAGCTCGAAGCCCGCCTCACCGGTGTAGCCGGTGCGGCTGATGATGCCGGGCACCCCGTCCACGTGGCCTTCCGCGAACCAGTAGAAGCCGATGGGGGCGAGTTCGACGTCCACGAGCGGCTGCAGTATCGCCTCCGCGGACGGCCCCTGGAGGGCGATCAGGCCGATGTCGTCGCTCTCGTTGGAGAGCTCGACGTCGAAGTCACCGGCGAGGCCGGCCACGTGCGCCCAGTCCTTGTCGATGTTCGCCCCGTTGACCACGAGGCGGAATCGCTGCTCGCCCATCCGGTAGACCAGCAGGTCGTCGACGATCCCTCCATCCTGCAGACAGAACACGCTGTACTGCACCTGCCCGAGAGACAGGAGGGCCGGGTCGTTGGTCGTGACGTACGATACGAAAGCCAGGGCCCCGGGACCCTCCACCAGGAACTCGCCCATGTGGGATACATCGAACATGCCCGCGGAAGTCCGCACGGCCGTGTGTTCGCGGGTGATCCCGGTCGGATACTGCACGGGCATCTCGAAGCCGGCGAAAGGGACGATCTTGGCTCCCAGAGCCACGTGCGCTTCATACAGCGGCGTGCGCTTGAGTTCACTCATGATAGCCGCCTGATTCCTTTCCATTCCGGTCCGACGCATGGCCGGAACCGGACTTGTTCCGTATCGGTCAGAGAATGTACCGCCGAAGGTCGTCGTCTTCGACGATTCGCGCCAGCCGCTCGCGCACCCTGGCACCGTCGATCCTGAACCGCCGGGGACCCTCGCCGTCGGGAAGATCGAACATGACTTCCTCGAGAAGTGTCGTCAGCACGGTGTGAAGACGTCGCGCCCCGATGTTCTCCAGGCTCTGGTTCACCTCCGCCGCGATGCGGGCGATCTCCCGAATCCCGTCCTCCGTGAACTCGAGCTCCGCTCCCTCGGTGGCCACGAGCGCGCTGTACTGGGTGAGAAGGGCGTTCTTGGGCTCGAGGAGAATGCGCACGAATTCCTCCTCCCCCAGGCTGTGGAGCTCGACCCGGATCGGGAATCGGCCCTGCAGCTCGGGGATCAGATCGGAAGGGCGGGAAACGTGAAACGCGCCCGCGGCGATGAACAGGATGTGCTCGGTGCCCACCATCCCGTAGCGGGTCTGTACGGTGGAGCCCTCCACGATCGGCAGGAGGTCACGCTGGACACCTTCCCGTGAGACATCGGGGCCCTGATCGCTCCGGGAGCCCGCCACCTTGTCCAGCTCATCCAGGAAGACGATGCCCATGTTCTCCGCCCGCGCGACGGCCTCGTCCACCACTTCGTCCATGTCGATGAGCTTGTCCGTCTCTTCGGACAGGAGGATCCGCCGTGCTTCCGCCACGCTCACCAACCGCCGCCGGGTGCGTTTCGGAAGCATGTCCTGGAGCATCTCGCCCAGGTTGATGTCCATGCCGTCCATGCCCATGGCGCCTGCATCCAGGGCCGGCACGGAGCTCTCGGTCACCTCCACCTCGACTTCCCTGTCCTCCAGCTTTCCTTCCTTCAGCAGGTCGCGGAGCTTCTCCCTCGTCCTCCGGCGACGGCCCTCGAGCGACCCCTCCCCTTCCACTGGCTCCAGCTGAGGCGCTCCCGAGCTCCCGACGACGAACGTCCTCGGGCCATCCTGATCCCTGGCAGCGCCGGTCGGACCCGGGCCGCGCTCGCCGTCGGCAAGCGGTGGGAGCAGGAGATCGAGCAGGCGTTCCTCCACCCGGTCCGCCGCGACCTCCCTGCACTCGTCCTCGCGCTCGCCGCGCACGAGGTTCACGGAAATGTCCACGAGGTCGCGGATCATGGACTCGACATCGCGGCCCACGTAGCCGACCTCGGTGAATTTCGACGCCTCCACCTTGACGAATGGCGCCCCCGCGAGCCGTGACAGCCGACGGGCGATCTCCGTCTTTCCAACCCCCGTCGGGCCGATCATGATGATGTTGTTCGGGAGGATCTCGTCCCGGAGCTCGGGATCGACGTTCTGCCTGCGCCAGCGGTTGCGCAGGGCGATCGCGACGGCCTTCTTCGCCTCGTCCTGTCCGACGATGTACTTGTCCAGCTCCTCGACGACCCTGCGCGGGGTCAGCGATGCGAACTGCTCGGAATCCTCCACGCCGCCCTGCATCGTCATCCGCCGAGCTCCAGAACGGTTATGTTCGAGTTGGTGTACACGCAGATTCCGGCCGCTATCCCGAGGGCCTCACGAACGATCCCGGTGACCGGAAGCTCGGTGTGGGCGATCAGGGCCCTCGCTGCGGCCAGGGCGTACGCCCCACCGGATCCGACGGCCAGCACGCCGTCGTCGGGCTCGATCACTTCGCCGGTGCCCGAGACGAGAAGGATGTGCTCGACGTCGGCCACGATCATCAGGGCCTCCAGCCGGCGCAGGTAACGATCGGAACGCCAGTCCTTCGCCAGCTCGACGGCCGCCCGCATCAGGTTCGCCGGGTGGCGCTCCAGCTGCGACTCGAACTTCTCGAACAGGGTGAGCGCGTCGGCGACCCCACCCGCGAACCCGGCGAGGATCTTGCCACCCTTCATCCGCCGTACCTTGGTCGCTCCGGCCTTCATCACCGTATCGTTCATCGTGACCTGACCGTCTCCTCCGATCGCGACGTCGTCGCCACGCCGCACGCACAGAATGGTCGTCGCTCGCACCACGCTCACGATGGCTCCTCTCGAGAGCGGCGGTCCAGCCGCCGCTCGGTTCAATCGGCCCGTGGATGGGCCTGCCGATAGGCCTTCACAAGCCTCTCTCTCGACGTGTGCGTGTAGATCCGCGTCGTCGAGAGGCTGGAATGACCCAGCAGCTCCTTCACCGCCATCAGGTCGGCACCCTGATCCAGCATGTGAGTCGCGAAGGTATGCCTCAACGTATGCACGGAGAGGCGCTCACCCTGCGCCGCCCAGGTCAGCCACGCGCTGACGGAACGCTGAACCTGCCGGCGTGAGATCCGGGTGCCGCGACGCGAGATGAACAGCGGCCGCCCTTCACCTTTCCGGGGTTCGCGAGCCGACACGCGACTGCGCTGCGAAAGGTACTCCGAGACAGCCGCCCGGGCCTGCGAGCCGACGGGGACGATTCGCTCCTTGCCACCTTTGCCGACGACCTTCACCAGC
>CANPVW010000279.1 GCA_947581745.1 Candidatus Benthicola azotiphorus | reverse complement strand
CGGCGGGACGACTACCCGCTCCTTCCTCCGGACGAGATCGACTTCATGGATGTGGCTCCGGACCAGCTGGTCGCGGTCTCGCCGGCGCTGATCCCGTTCCTCGAGCACGATGACGCGAACCGGGCCCTGATGGGCTCCAACATGCAGCGACAGGCCGTTCCGCTGCTCTTCCCGGATGCACCGCTGGCGGGCACCGGGCTGGAGGAGAAGGTCGCGGCCGACTCGGCTGCCGTCATCACGGCACGGCGCGGAGGCAAGGTCACCCGCGTCACCGCCGAGGAGATCGTCATCGACACGGGCGCCCGGAAGGGCGCGAAGCAGGACGAGCCGCTGGCGCGGCTGTCTCAATATGACCGCTACCGGCTGAAGAAGTTCTGGAGAACGAACCAGGACACCGCGATCAACCAGCGTCCGATCGTGCAGGCCGGGCAGGCGGTGAAGACGGGCGAGGTGATCGCGGACGGCGCGGCCACCGACTTCGGGGCCCTGGCCCTCGGTCGCAACGTCACGGTGGCGTTCATGCCGTGGTACGGACACAACTTCGAGGACGCGATCGTCATCAGCGAGGCCCTGGTCAAGAACGACGCCTTCACGTCCGTGCACATCCAGGAGCTCGAGCTCCACGTGCGCGACACCAAGCGGGGCACGGAGGAGATCACGGTCGAGATCCCGAACGTAGCCGAGGAAGCGCTCGTGGATCTGGACGAGCGGGGAATCGTGCGCATCGGCGCGGCGGTGAAGACGGGCGACATCCTGGTCGGCAAGATCACGCCGAAGGGAGAGACCGAGCTGTCCCCGGAGGAGAAGCTGCTCACGGCGATCTTCGGCGAGAAGGCGAAGGACGTCAAGGACAGTTCTCTGCGCGTGCCGCCCGGCGTCGAGGGCACCGTGATCGACGTCAAGATCTTCTCGCGCAGGATCGACGACCCGTTGCTCGAACGGGAGCACGGAGAGCGGATCGCCAGGTTGCGCGAGACGGAGCGCGAGGAGATCAGCCGGATCACGGAGGCGCGCGACGAAGAGCTGCACGGCCTTCTCGAGGGGCAGACGGTGGCGCTGCTGCTTCGCAGGGGCACGATCGAGCCGCTCATGAAGGAAGGCTCCAAGCTCGGGAAGACGGCGCTGGGCGCGCTCGACTTCGACGAGGTGGACCTGAGCACGCTGAAGGTCAAGAACGACGTCGCGAACCGGCGCGTGCGGCGGGTGATCGATGAGGCCAAGCGCCGCATCGAGCGGATCCGCGAGCGGACGGAGGAAGCGATCGACCGCGTGTTCCAGGCCGACGAGCTGTCGCCGGGAGTGGTCCAGCTGGTGAAGGTCTACCTGGCCGAGAAGAGGAAGATTTCGGTGGGCGACAAGATGGCCGGTCGTCACGGAAACAAGGGGATCATCGCCCGTGTGGTGCCGGAAGAGGACATGCCGGTGCTGCCGGACGGCACCCCCGTGGAGATCGTGCTGAACCCGCTCGGCGTGCCGAGCCGCATGAACGTCGGGCAGATCCTCGAGACGCACCTCGGGTGGGCGGCGGGCCAGCTCGGATTCCGGGCGCAGACGCCGGTCTTCCAGGGGGCGACCGAGGACGAGATCGGCGCTCTGCTGAAGCTGGGCGGCGCCGTGTGGGCCGGTCGCTTCCTGGCGCGGGACGTGGAAGTCCCGGCGATCGACGCGAAGACGGTGCAGCGGTTCCTGCGCGGAATCCAGGCCTTCGAGGGCGAGTTCGAGCCGAAGAAGAACGGGCATCCGCAGGGGCTCGGCCGCAGCCTCGACGCCTATCTGGACAGAGGATCGGACAAGGCTGCCAAGGCCCTCCTGCAGGAGTTCGGCCGCTACGTGCTCGAGGTAGCGCGCGCGGCTTCCGGCGCCTCGACTTCGGCGAAGCTGAAGGAATCGGGCTGGCCGGCGGCGGCCCAGCTGGTGGGCAAGAAGTCGATCGCGAGCGGACTCGATGCCGCGGTCGTGGAACTCATGCTCGCCGCCGGCATCAAGCCGGGCGGCAAGATGATCCTGCGGGACGGTCGCACCGGTGAGCTGTTCGACGCGGACGTCACGGTGGGCGAGATCTACATGATGAAGTTGTCGCACCTGGTGGACGACAAGATCCACGCCCGGTCCATCGGACCCTACAGCCTGGTGACGCAGCAGCCGCTGGCCGGCAAGGCCCAGTTCGGCGGTCAGCGGTTCGGAGAGATGGAGGTGTGGGCGCTCGAGGCGTACGGGGCCGCGCACACGCTCCAGGAGATGCTCACGGTCAAGTCCGACGACGTGACCGGCCGCAGCCGGGCGTACGAGGCGATCGTGAAGGGCGAGAACCTGCCCAAGCCCGGCGTGCCGGAGAGCTTCAACGTGCTGGTCAAGGAGCTCCAGGCGCTGGGACTGAGCGTCACCCTGGGCAGCGACGACGACGATTCGATTTTCGCGTAATGAAGCATATTCAGCGACAGAGGGGTCACACAGGATGATCGATTTCCCCCGCCATCGCGGAGCCGGTACTTCCGACTTCGACTGGATGCAGATCAAGATCGCCTCGCCCGACGAGATCCGCTCGTGGAGCTACGGCGAGGTCACGAAGCCGGAGACGATCAACTACCGATCGTTCAAGCCGGAGCGTGATGGTCTGTTCTGTGAACGGATCTTCGGGCCCGTCAAGGACTGGGAGTGCCATTGCGGGAAGTTCAAGCGCATCCGGTACCGCGGGCACGTATGCGACAAGTGCGGCGTCGAGGTCACGCTTTCGAAGGTGCGTCGGGAGCGCATGGGCCATATCGAGCTGGCTGTGCCCGTGGCGCACATCTGGTTCTTCAAGACCCTGCCGTCGCAGATGGGGTACCTGCTGGGGATGAAGCTGCGCGACCTGGAGAGCGTCATCTACTACGCCGCCTACGTGGTCACCAATCCGGGCGGCCGCGAGGCCGAGGTCCGCCAGGTGCTCACCGAGGACGAGTACTGGGAGCTCATCGAGCAGGCACGCGAGGAGGGGGACACGGAGTTTCGCGCCGAGATCGGCGCCGAGGCCGTCCGAACACTCATGAGCCAGCTCGACGTGGACAAGGAGGCGGAGCGCCTGCGTGTCGAGGTCGCGACGGAGACGTCGAAGCAGCGCAAGAAGAAGAAGCTCAAGCGGCTCAAGGTCATCGACGCGATCCGCAACAGCGACGGCGATCCGGCCGGCCGGAACAACCCGGAGCACATGGTGATGGACGTGATTCCGGTGATCCCGCCGGACCTGCGTCCCCTCGTTCCGCTCGATGGCGGCAGATTCGCCACTTCGGACCTCAACGATCTGTACCGGCGTGTCATCAACCGGAACAACCGGCTGAAGAAGCTCCTCGAGATGCGGGCTCCGGAGGTGATCCTGCGCAACGAGAAACGGATGCTGCAGGAGGCCGTCGACGCCCTGTTCGACAACGGGCGGCGCGGCAAGGCGATCCGCGGCCGCGGCAAACGGCCGCTGAAGTCACTGTCCGACATGCTGAAGGTGCATA
>CANPVW010000278.1 GCA_947581745.1 Candidatus Benthicola azotiphorus | reverse complement strand
CGCGGACGTTAGGAATACAACGTGCTGGGATTCTCGCAGACTCGGGAGTGGGTCTACCCGCAGTCCATCACGGGCCGTTTCACCACGATTCGGCGATGGACGTTTCTGGCCCTGCACCTGCTCCTTCTGATCACCCCGTGGATCGTGATCAACGGGCATCCGGCACTGCGCGTCGACCTGCCGGCGCGGCGCGTATTCCTGTTCGGGACGATCTTCACGGCCTCGGACACGATCTTCCTGCTGCTGGTCCTCTGGTTCCTGGCGTTCTCCCTGTTCTTCTTCACCGCGGTGTTCGGGCGGATCTGGTGCGGGTACGCGTGTCCGCAGACGGTCTTCCTCGAATCGTGGATCCGTCCGATCGAGCTGTGGATCGAGGGAGACCGACTGACCCGCCGACGCCGGGATGCGCAGGGCTGGACGCTGGACCGGGCGTGGCGCAAGGCCGCCAAGTGGTCGGTCTTTCTGGCCGTATCGGTCTTCCTGGCGATGGCCGGCATGAGCATCTTCGCGGGCGCGCGCGAGCTGTGGACGGGACGGGCGGGCCCGGTCGAGTATTCACTGACCGCGATCTTCACCTTCTTCTGGTTCTGGGACTTCACCTGGTTCCGGGAGCAGTTCTGCAGCTACGTGTGTCCGTACGCCCGGTTCCAGAGCGCGCTGGCGGACGACGAGTCCCTCACGGTCACGTACATCACCGAACGTGGGGAACCGCGGGAGGCCGGCCGACAGGCTGCGCTGGACGGGCGCTGCATCGACTGCAACAAATGCGTGGCGGTCTGTCCGCAGGGGATCGACATTCGGGACGGCTTCCAGCTCGAGTGCATCCAGTGCGCCCGCTGTATCGACGCGTGCGTTAGCGTGATGGACAAGCTGGGACACCCGACCCTGGTCGCCTACGGCTCGATCGCCGAGTCCGAGGGTCGCAAGGTCCGGCGCTGGCGTCCGCGCACCCTCGTGTACGGGACGATACTGCTGGCGATCGTCGCTACGGGAGGGACCCTCCTCGCACGCCGGGTGCCGTTCGAAGCGACGGTCAACCGGGCGCCCGGCTCCCTGTACACCGTGGATGCGGACGGCTCCACGCGGAACACGTTCCTGCTCCAGATCACCAACAACGACCCCGGCGAACGTCCCGTGCGCTACGAAATCGAGGTGTCCGGACTCGGGAGCGCCCAGGTGCTCACCGAGCCGCTCGAGCTCGCGTCGATGGAGTCCCGAACGGTTCCGCTGATCGTCCGCGTGCCAGCCTCTTCCGACCTCGGCCGGACCACGCCGTTCGAGGTAAGCGTGACCGGCGGCGACGGGGAGATCGTCCTTCACCCCACGTTCAAGACGGGAGCGGAGATTGGAGAGACAGGTCCGTAGGTTCGACCGGCTCCTGTGGCCGATCCTGATCGTCCTCGGGCTGTTGATCGTGATTGTGATGAACGCCGTGTTCATCTACGTCGCCGTCTCAGGGCAGGACGAAGTCGCACCCTCCTATCAGACGGAAGCGCGCTGAGCACCTCCCGCTGTCCTCACTGCGGCACCCCCGTCGAAGGTCCGGAGGACACGTGGTGCTGCCACGGTTGCGAGATGGCGGCCGCCATCATCCGGGACGCCGGGCTCGAACGCTACTACGTGGATCGCGCGGAGTACGCGCCGCGGCCGGGCCCTCTCCGGCCGGGCTGGGACGCGGTGCCCGTCAGCATCGGGGAAGACGGCAGTGCAGCGGTCCGCCTGGTGCTCGACGGCCTGCGCTGCGCCTCGTGCGTGTGGGTCACGGAGCACGTCCTGCAGGCGACCCCGGGAGTCCGCGAGGCGACGGTGAGCTACGCCACGGGTCGCGCGAGCCTGCGCTGGGACCCGGAGGCCGTCGATCTCGGCACGCTGGCCGGCAGGATCGCGGCGCTCGGGTATCGTCCGCGCCTGCTGGGAGAGGAGAGCAAGCCGGACCAGGGGCTCGTGATTCGGCTGGGAGTGGCGACCTTCGCGGCTCTCAACATCATGATGATGTCCGCCTCGCTGTACTTGGGGTGGGTTTCCGTGATGGAGGAGCGCTACGCGGCGTTGTTCCGCTGGGCTTCGCTGCTCCTCGCCACGCCGGTCGCCGTGTGGTGCGCCGAGCCGTTCTTCTCCGGCGCTGTCCAGGGGCTGCGGAACAAGGTTCTGCACATGGATCTTCCGATCGCCCTGGCGGTGGCCGTTCTCTATGTACAGGGAGTCGTGGCGACCCTGCGGGGCGCCGACACGTACCTCGATTCCCTCGCGATGCTCGTGGCGCTGCTGCTCGCGGGGCGAATGCTGGAGGGACGAGGGCGCCGCCGGGCCGCCGAGGCGGCCGTTTCGCTCGCGGCGGCCCTGCCCGCGACGGCCCGCAGACGGGTCGGGGACGCGGTCGAGGAGGTCGCGGCCGGCGATCTGTCGCCCGGCGAGCTGATCGATGTCGGGGCGGGCGAGGAAGTGGCCGCGGACGGCACGGTCGTGGACGGCGCAGCGACCGTGCGTCTCGCCCTGATCACCGGAGAGGCGGAGCCGGTCCCGGTGTCCGCCGGAGACGAGATCGTCTCGGGCGCCGTGCTGGTCGACGGGGCGGTCACCCTCCGGGTGGAGCGCGCGGGCGATGAAACCACGCTCCAACGCATGGCCGCCGAGCTTCGGACCGCCGCGGATCGGCCGGTCCGTCTCTCCGCGGCCGATCGGATCGCTCCCTGGTTCACGGGTGCGACGCTGGCGGCCGCGACCCTGACGGCGGTTGGCTGGCTCGCGGCGGGAGACGGCGGGACGGCCTTGAGAGCCTGCGTAGCCGTCCTGGTGGTGGCGTGTCCGTGCGCGCTGGCCCTGTCGCGGCCGCTGGCCGCGGCCGCGGGGCTCGGGGCGGCCGCTCGGCGGGGCCTCATGTTCCGGTCCGCCGACGCCCTGCTGGATCTCGTCGGAGTGGACACGGTCGGCCTGGACAAGACCGGCACGGTCACGGAAGGCGACCTCAGGGTGGTGAGCTGCGAGGACTCCACCCTCCGCATCGCCGCCGGCCTGGAGCGTTTCAGCATGCACCCGATCGCCCGGGCCGTGATCGACGAAGCGGTGGCGCGGGGGATCCCCCTTCCGGCCGGCGAGCTGGTGCGGGAGACGGCGGGAAGGGGGATCGCCGGGCTCGTGGATGGAACCGAGTGGCGGCTCGAGTCCGGAGGGCCGGGCGAGGTGATTCTGGTCGGCGAGAGCGGCGAGACCGGACGGATCCGGCTCGGGGACGCCGTTCGCCCCGACTCGGCGGAAGCGATCGAAGAGCTGATGGACCGGGGCCTCGCGGTGATCCTCCTCTCCGGGGACCACGAAAACGTGGCGCGCCGCATCGCGGCCGAGGCCGGCGTGACGAACGTCGAAGCCGGGGTGGACCCGGCCGGCAAGGCGGCGTGGGTGCGCGCGCGTCAGCGGTCGGGGAACAGGGTCCTGTTCGCCGGCGACGGCTTGAACGACGGCCCGGCGCTCGCGGCCGCCGACGTCGGGGTCGCCATGGGGACGGGCGCCGCGAGCAGCCTCCTGGTGGCGGACGGCGTGATCTCGACCTGGTCGCTGAGGCCGCTCGTCGCGGGGTTCAGGGCCGCCGCGGCCTGCGAGCGCGCCATCCGGTGGAACCAGAGGCGATCCATCGCCTACAACATCGTGGCCGTGAGCGCGGCGGCAGCGGGCTGGATCAACCCGCTCGTGGCCGCCATACTCATGCCGGCGTCGAGCGCCATGGTGATCTGGGGCTCGTCGCGGGTCGAGGCTTCGACGAAGGACGGACGCGCGTGAACTCGATCTTCTTCCTTCTCCCGATCGCCCTGATCCTGGGGGGCATCTTCGCCGCGCTGTTCGTCAAGGCAGCGCGTGACGGACAGTTCGACGATCTGGACGACCCCCCGAAGCGCATGCTGCAGGACTGACCCGCGCGGCACCCCCGACTCGCACGACACCCCGTACCCGCCCTATGTTCTCCGATCTCGTTTCAGCGGAAGTGCCTTGAGAACCACCTGAACCCGACGGGGAGCGGATGGGATTCTTCGAGTGGCTGTCTGAATTCGGAAACCGGTACATCGCCGAGATGGGCATCACCGTGGGCGGGGAGACGATTCCGTACATGGTGATCCTGCTTCTCGGTACCGGCGTCTTCCTGACCCTCAGGCTGGGCTTCATCCAGATCCGCCGACTCGGGCACGGATTCAAGGTCACATCGGGGGTGTACGACGATCCCGACGAGCCGGGAGACGTCTCGCACTTCCAGGCCCTCACGACGGCCCTGTCCGCCACGGTGGGGATCGGCAACATCGCCGGGGTGGCGATCGCCATTCACTGGGGTGGTCCGGGCGCCCTGTTCTGGATGTGGGTGACCGCGGGCCTCGGGATGGCCACCAAGTTCACCGAGGTGACGCTCGCACAGAAGTACCGCGATGTGGAGCAGACGCACGGCCACAAGTGGGAGGGGACGGTGTCGGGCGGCCCGATGTACTACATCGAGTAGGGCCTCGGA
>CANPVW010000277.1 GCA_947581745.1 Candidatus Benthicola azotiphorus | reverse complement strand
GGAGGAGCTGCGCCGGCTGGCGGAGGAGGGTTCGTGACGGCCCCGATCGGCCGCCCGGGGTTCCCGGAACGGGCCGGCCGGGCCGCGGTCCTCGCGCTCCTCGTCCTGTCAGGCGCCGCGGGCTGCGCGGACACCGTGAATCCGACCGCTGGAGGCCTTCGGATCGGGGTGCAGAACGCGCCTCTCAAGCCTCCCGTGCGCGTGGACTCGCTGCACCCGTTCGAGTATCCGCCGTCCGCGTGGGCGTTCGGGGCCAGCGGTACAACCGTGCTGAAGATCCTGATCTCCGAGACGGGCTCGGTCGATTCGGCCCTGGTGATCCAGTCCAGCGGCGACCACGTCCTCGACTCGGCGGCGGTCGCGAACTCGAAGCACCTGGAGTGGGAGCCGGCGGAACAGGGAGGAAGGCCGATCCCGATCTGGGGTCGGCTGCCGGTCATCTATCCGAGACCCGAGGAACGCCCCGATGAGCCATAGACCGCATCCCAGGCCTTACGACAACGTGCTCCAGACGATCGGCTGGACTCCGCTGATTCGTCTCAACCGGGTCCAGGATGGCGCACGGACCCCAATCTACCTCAAGGCGGAGTCCTTCAACCCGGGCGGCTCGGTGAAGGACCGGATCGGAGTCGCCCTGATCGAGACGGCGGAGCGGGAAGGCAAGCTGCAGCCCGGTGGCACGATCGTGGAGGGCACCTCGGGGAACACGGGGATCGGACTCGCCGTCGCGGCGGCCGTGAAGGGTTATCGGTGCGTGTTCACGATTCCGGACAAGATGAGCGACGAGAAGGTGCGGCTTCTTCGCGCCTTCGGCGCCGAGGTCATCGTGACCCCCACGGTCGAGCCGGACCACCCCGAGTACTACGGCACGGTTGCACGCCGGATCGCCGAGCAGACGCCGAACGCCTTCCTGGCGGATCAGTTCTACAATCCAGTGAATCCGGAGGCCCATTATCGGACCACGGGACCTGAGATCTGGGAGCAGACGGGCGGGAGGGTCACGCACTTCGTGGCCTCTCCGGGCACGGGAGGTACGATCAGCGGCGCCGCGCGCTACCTGAAGGAGATGAACCCTGACGTGCGCGTGATCGCCGGGGATCCGGACGGTTCCGTGTTTGCCGGATACGTCCGCACCGGAGAGATCGGAGAGGGAACCCCGTACAAGGTCGAGGGAATCGGCAACGACAAGCTCCCGGGCACGCTTCATTTCGAGTGGATCGACGAGTTCCGCACGGTGGACGATCGGACGGCTTTCCACATGGCGCGTCGCATTACGCGGGAAGAAGGGATGTTCGTCGGCGGGTCGACGGGTCTGATCGTGCATGTCGCGGCGGAGGTGGCTCGCGAGGTCGACGATCCCGACGCCTGCGTGGTCGCGATCCTGTGTGACACGGGTGAACGGTACCTGTCCAAGGTGTTCAACGACGAATGGCTGGAGGCGAACTCCCTGGGGGACCTGGTGGATCGGGAGGCCGCGTCCGTGGATAGCCGGGATGGCTGAGACCATGGAAGTGGCCGTCGTGCTCGGTGGAACCAACGAGGAGCGAAACGTGTCCCTCGCGAGCGGTCGGGCCGTCGTGGCCGCGCTCCGTGGGCGGGGCCACCGCGTCGTGGCGGTGGATCCGGCGCACGGGGTGGTGCCGCCGGAGGAAGAAACCCGCATGCTGGGTGGCGCGGTCGGTGCGGCGCCTCCCGAACCGAGCGAGCTGGCCCGCCTGCGCGCCTCGGCCGTGGGAGCCGCCCTGGCGGACCTCCCGGCTGTCCGGCGCGCGGATGTCGTCTTCCTCGCCCTGCACGGAGAGTTCGGCGAGGACGGCACCGTGCAGGGTCTTCTGGACCTGGCAGGCGTGCCGTATACCGGGAGCGGCTGTCTCGGGAGCGCCGTCGCGTTCGACAAGCGGATCTCCAAGGAGCTGCTCGCGCACGCGGGCGTCGAGACCCCGGCGTGGGCTCCCGCCGATGCGTCCCCCTCACAGATCGTCGCGTCACTCGGCCTCCCGCTTGTCGTGAAGCCCGCGTCGGGCGGTTCCACGGTGGGCCTGAGCGTCGTGCGACAGCCGCAGCAGCTCGACGCGGCGCTGGAACTGGCCGCCAGGTACGACGCCGATGTCCTGTGCGAGCGGTTCATACCGGGACGGGAGCTCACGGTCGCGGTACTCGAGGGCGAGGCCCTGCCGCCGGTGGAGATCATCCCGAGCCACGAAATCTACGACTACGAGTGCAAGTATTCCGCGGGCATGTCCAGATACGAGGCGCCGGCCGACCTTTCGCCGTCCGAGATGAGCCACATCATGGATCTCGCGGTCCGCTCCTACGCTGCTCTCCGGCAGGCCTCGTACAGCCGGATCGACTTTCGGCGCGCGCCCGACGGGACGTTCTCGTGCCTCGAGGCCAACAGCCTCCCCGGACTCACGGCCACCAGCCTGGTACCGAAGGCCGCAGCCGCGGCAGGCATCGACTTTCCGGTGCTGTGCGAGCGAATCGCGCTGTCGGCCATCGAGCGCCGGTCGCCGGGCCGGGAGCGCGCCTGATGGGCTTCGCCGACCGGAGATACGATTCGACCCGCAAGCGTGGCTACGGCCGGGGCGGCTGGAGTGGCGGCTACGGGGGACCGGCCGGGGGTGGTGGCCTGTTCGGCTATGCCCTCACGCCCTGGGTCAAACGCCTTCTCGCAGCGAACTTCGCCGTCTATCTCGTGGTCAGCGTCCTCGGCCTGGTGCCGTTCGCCTGGGCCGTGGACACGCTGGGCTTCTCGACGCCCGCCATGTTGCGGCATCCGTGGTCGCCCGTCACGTACATGTTCGTCCACGCGCAGCAGTTCGGGCACGTGTTCTTCAACATGCTGATCCTGTTCTTCTTCGGACCTCCGCTGGAGCGGGCGTGGGGCGGACGGGAGTTCCTGAAGTTCTATCTGGTGTGCGGGGTCGGGGCGGCCCTCACCTCGGTCCTCCTGTACCAGTGGATCGGCCCGGTGTCGGTGATCGGAGCCTCCGGGGCCCTGATGGGGGTGATGCTGGCGTTCGCGATGGCCTGGCCGGACGCTCGGGTCCTTCTCTGGTTCGTGATCCCGGTCAAGGTGAAGTACCTGGTCGCCGTCATGATCGGCCTCGACCTGTTCGCCACCCGTTCCGCACTGGGCGGCCACCCGGGCGGTGGAGTGGCCACCTGGGCGCATCTCGGGGGTGCGGCGACGGCCTGGGCATATCTGCGGTACGGTGATCGGATCGAGCGCTGGATCCGCCGCCGGAAGACGCGACGATCGCCGCTCGGAGTCGAGCGCGGCCGCGGGGCCGAGGACCCGACCGGGCGGACGGGACGGCGGCCGAAGCGAGGGTCCGTCGACGGTGACGCGCTGGACGAAGTGGATCGCATACTGGACAAGATCAAGGACTCGGGAATCGAGTCGCTGACGGCGAAGGAGAAGGCCTATCTGGACGACATGAGCCGCCGCTACCGTGGCGCGGAGTGACGCGGAGGACGCCCCTTTCCAGAGCGCCACGTCCTTTCTACTATGTGGCCCCCCACCGCACGGTGGAGGCCGTTGGACGCAAACCCCCGACAGGAGGTGAGGTGCGATGGGTACCGAGTACGGTTCCTCGAACATCAGAAATATCGCGGTCCTCGGTCATGGCGGCAGCGGCAAGACGACCCTCGTGGACGCCATGTGCTTCATAGCGGGATCCACCACCCGGCGCGGCTCGGTCGAGACCGGCACCGCGCACACTGATTTCACTCCCGAAGAACACGAGCACGGCATCTCCATAAACCTCGCCGTGGCCCGGGCCGAGTGGATGGGCTCGAAGATCAACCTGATCGACACCCCGGGATACCTGGACTTCTTCGGCGAGGTCGAAGCGGGCGTGCGAGTGGCCGACGGAGGGCTCGTGGTCGTCAGCGCGACGAACGGGGTCGAAGTCGGGACGGAGCGGGTGTGGTCGGCGTGTGCCCGGCGCTCCCTGCCGCGCATGGTGTTCGTGTCGATGCTGGATCGCGAGAACGCGAGCTTCGAGAAGTGCTTCAATCAGATCCGCGACACGCTGTCGGGCGAGGCGATCCCCGTGGAGGTCCCGATCGGGAGCGGCGAGGGGTTCCGGGGAATCGTCAATCTGTTCTCGAACCGGGCGCACCTCTACGCCGACGGGGCGACGAAGGGAGAGTACGAGGAGACCGAAATTCCCGGTGAGCTCCTGGAGACGGTGGAGCGGTACCGGGAGCAGCTCATCGAGACCATCGCCACCACGGACGACGAGCTGCTCGAGGCGTACCTGGAGGGAGAGGAGCTCGATCGAGACCGGGTGCTGGGCGCCATGTCGGCCGCCATGCGGCGCGGAGAGCTGTTTCCGGTCTTCTGTGGCTCCGGCGACTCGGGCCGCGGCGTGCGGGCCGTCCTGAACAAGCTGGTCGAGCTGATGCCATCCCCCGTCGACGCCGGGCCCATCGAGGCCACGAACGCCAGGGGCGATGTGACGGAGATTCAGCCGTCGGATTCGTCGCCGCTGACGGCGATGGTGTTCAAGACGACCCAGGAGCCGCGGGTCGGCGAGCTGACCTACTTCCGAGTGTTCTCCGGAACGATCTCGGGCGGGGTGACGGTCTCCAATCCGGGTCGCTCCGCGACGGAGCGCCTGTCACATCCGGCGATCCCCGATGGCCCGGATCGCTCGGAGGTCGAGGTCCTGCACGCCGGAGACATCGGGGTCGTGGCCAAGCTCAAGGACACGCACACCGGAGACACCCTGTGCGCGCAGGGCAAGGACCTCCGGCTGGCCGGCATCAACTGGCCGAGGCCGGATATCTCCATCGCGATCTTCCCGGCCTCGAGGGGAGAGGAAGACAAGCTCGCGAACGGACTCAACCGGGTGCACGAGGAGGACCCGACGTTCGTCGCGACCTTCGAGCCCGAGCTCGGCCAGACGATCGCGCGCGGACTCGGCGAGCTGCATCTCAACGTCGCCCTGGAGCGGCTGGAGCGGAAATTCAGCGTGCACGTCGAGACCGAAGCCCCCCGGATCGCGTATCGGGAGACGATCACCCGGAAGGCAGAGGGCCAGGGACGGTACAAGAAGCAGACGGGCGGGCGCGGGCAATACGGCGACTGCTGGCTCCGCCTGGCCCCACGCCCGCGGGGCGAGGGGTACGAGTTCGTCAACAAGATCGTCGGGGGCGTGATCCCCGGTAAGTTCGTACCGGCCGTGGACAAGGGCATCCAGGAAGCGCTCGACCGCGGCATCCTCGCGGGCTATCCGGTGGTGGACGTCGGAGTGGAGTGCTACGACGGTTCCTACCACGCGGTGGACAGCTCCGAGCAGGCCTTCAAGGTCGCCGGTTCGATGGCGTTCCAGAAGGTGGCCCGCGATGCCGGGCCGATCGTGCTCGAGCCGATTCTCGACGTGGAGGTCCGAACGCCGGAGGAGTTCATGGGCGAGGTCATCGGCGATCTCAACCAGCGGCGCGGACGGATCATGGGAATGGACACGGACGGCCACTGGCAGGTCGTCAGGGCCAAGGTGCCGGAGGCCGAGATGTACCGGTACTCGACGGCGTTGC
>CANPVW010000276.1 GCA_947581745.1 Candidatus Benthicola azotiphorus | reverse complement strand
CTCCTCCAGGGCCACCAGGGCCTCGATCGGGGTCATGCGGTCCGTGTCGAGCTCCGACAGCCTTTCCACGAGGCGGGAGGGGCGAAGGTCGAACAGCGTCATCTGTCCGAGGTCCCGCTCACCCAGGTGACTCAAGCGCGTGCCGCCGCCCGGACCATCCTCCAACTCGTGCAGGACCTTGAACGCGCGCTCGATCACTTCGCGCGGCACTCCCGCCAGCCTGGCGACGTGCACCCCGTAGGAACGGTCGCATCCCCCCGGCTCGAGCCGTCGGAGGAACACGATGTCTTCCCCCGTCTCCCGCACGGCCACGTTCCACGCCGTCACTCCGTCCAGCTTGTCCGCCAGCTCCACGAGCTCGTGGTAGTGAGTGGCGAACACGGTACGCGCGCCGATCCGGTCGTGAATGTACTCGGTGACCGCCCAGGCGATGGCCACGCCATCGTACGTGGACGTTCCGCGTCCGATCTCGTCCAGGAGGATCAGGCTCCGATCGGTGGCGCCGCTCAGTATGGCGGCAGTCTCCGTCATCTCGACCATGAACGTGCTGTGGCCGCTCGCGAGACTGTCCGACGCCCCCACCCGCGTGAAGATCCGATCGCACACGCCGAGCCGGGCGGAAGCAGCGGGCACGAAGGAGCCGCTCTGCGCCATGAGCGCGATCAGGCCGACCTGGCGAAGCACGGTGGACTTCCCCGCCATGTTGGGGCCGGTGAGGATCATGGCGAACGAATCCCGGTCGAGCGTCACATCGTTCGGGATGAAATCCTCCCGCGCGATCACCTGCTCGACGACCGGATGTCTGCCGCCGCGGATCTCCAGACCGAACCCGGACGTCATCTGCGGGCGGACGTAACGGTTCCGTTCCGCCGCGTCGGCCAGCGCCGCATGCACATCCAGCTCGGCGACCCGCTCCGCCACATCCTGCAACCTGCCCGTCGCCGCAGTCAGGGAATCGCGCAGCGCTCCGAACAGTCGGACCTCGAGATCCGCGATCCCGGAATCGGCGTCCAGGATCTTCTCTTCCCATTCCTTCAGCTCCGGCGTCACGTACCGCTCGGCATTCGTCAGCGTCTGCTTGCGAAGGTACCTGTCGGGCACCCTGTCGAGGTTGGTGCGCGTGACTTCGATGTAGTACCCGAAGACCTTGTTGTACCCGATCTTCAGGCTCTCGATTCCGGTGCTCTCCCGCTCGCTCTTCTGCAGCCCGGCGATCCACTCGACCGCGCCCTCGCGCAGGGCCCGCAGCTCGTCGAGATCGGCCGAATATCCGGGGCGGATCACGCCGCCTGCGGAGACCAGCGCAGGCGCGTCCGGATCGATCGCCCCCTCGATCGCCTCCCGGACGTCGTCCAGCACGTCGAAGCCCCGCAGGAGGGCGCACAGGCGGGCGGCCCGGGGCTCGCCCACCGCCTCGCGTATGCCGGGGAGCGCCGCGAGCGAGCGGGCGAGGGCGAGCAGCTCGCGCGGATTCACCCGTCCGGCCGAGATCTTGGCTGCCAGGCGCTCCAGGTCCGCCACGTGCCGAAGCGATTCCCGCACCGCCCTTCGATCGCCCGCCGACCCGTGCAGCTCCGCCACTGCGTCGAGTCGGGCTTCGATCTCGCCCGGGTCCACGAGCGGCGCCAGGAGCCGTCGCCTGAGCATCCGGCGCCCCATCGGCGTCAGGGTGCGGTCCAGGACCTCGAGCAGGGTCCCCCCCCGCCCGGACCTGATCGGCTCGACGACCTCCAGGTTCCGCCGGGTCATGTCGTCGAGGTGCAGATACCTGCCGGACCGCTCGACCCGCGGTGGCTTCAGGTGAGCGGTTCCGCCCGGTCGCACTTCCTCCAGGTAGCCCAGAACCGCACCGAGCGCCCCGAGCATGTGGGGGTTTTCTGCCGGGTCGAGCCCGAAGCCGGCGGTGTCACGAACCCGATACAGCCGACGGATCACCTCGACGGACACGTCCGGCGCGAAGCGCCAGGCATCGCGCCGCGTGACCATCCATGGGCCGGGTGGCGCCGGCGCAGCGTCCGCCGCCGTCACGACCTCCGCGGGCTCCAGACGCGTGAGCTCGTCAGCCAGGGCACCGGCCGCGCACTCGCGGATCTCCACCTCGCCGGTCGACAGGTCGGCGGTCGCGATGCCGATCGGGTCCGTACCCGCCACGGCGGCCACGAAGTTGTTGCGGCCGGCGTTGAGGAGTGAGTCTTCCAGGGTGGCCCCGGGCGTGACGATCTCCGTGACCTCGCGCCGGACGATGCCTTCCGCCTCGGAGGCTTCCTCGACCTGCTCGCAGATCGCCACTCGCCGGCCCTGTCGAACCAGCTTCGGCAGATAGTCGTCGATCGCCTTGGCCGGCACACCGGCGAGCGGTACGTCGCCACCACCGTTGTTCCGGGAAGTCAGGGTGATGCCGAGCAGTCGACTTCCCTCCTCGGCATCCTCGAAGAACATCTCGTAGAAGTCCCCGACCCGGAACAGCAGGATGGAATCCGGGTGGCGCGACTTGATGTCCAGGTACTGCTGAATGAGCGGCGTGTTCGCCGCGGGCGCGCTCACGGCTCCCCCGGTACGACGATGCTCTCGAACCCGGCCTCGGACAGTCTCACCGCGTGGCGAGCCGCCTCTTCACGGCCGGCGAATCGGCCTGAGCGCACGCGGTACAGGCCCCCCGCTTCCGTCGGTTCCAGCACTCGCGCCGTCTGGCCGGATGCCACGACACGGTTGCGCAGATCTTCGGCTGTCGCACGCGCACTGAAGGCGCCGAGCTGCACGGAGAAGGATTCGGCCGTCCGGGCCTCCCCCCCGGAGCCGCGGCATCCTTCGAGCGCCGACAGGACCAGGTCACGATCCGACCGGGCGGCGGCGCTCTGCAGAGATGCCGCGGTCTCCCATGCGGCACAGGCGCCGGCGCGGTCGCCCGTGGCGGAGCGGACGTTTCCCGTCCACAGCCACGAGTCGAACACGAGCGGGCTTCCGGGAAAATCGGCCCGCATCCGGGTGAGGTCTTCGGCGGCCCGGTCGAGCCGTCCCTCGGCCACGTAGAGCTGCGCGAGGCGGAGGCGTGCCGCCGCGCCGTAACGATCGCCGCCGCGCACGGCCACCCAGAGGTAGTCCACTCTCGCCGAGTCAAGGTCCGCCGTGAGGCGGGCCCTGAGGAATCGCGCGCGCTGTACGTCAGTCGTCCTGACCGCCGCACCCGAGGAGGCGAACCAGTCGTCGAGCAGGCGCCTGGCTTCATCGGTCTGCCCCAGATCGGCGGCGCGTTCGACGGCGTCGAGGGTCGAGCCGGTCTGCCCGATCACGGAGGGAGTGAAGGCGGTTCCCCACGCGAGAAGGAGCACGCCCCACGCTGTGGCCCCACGGTGAATCGAAACGGCGCGGCGGCGTCGCGCCCACCGGGGGGCGATCATGAGTCCCTGTCCGTCCGAAGCACCTGCAGGCCGAGCAGCAGCTCCTCCAGGACCGCCGCGTCCCGGCCGCCGGTGGTCTTGGATCTCGCGTCGGCCCTCCTGAGGAGCCGCAGCGCGCGCTCGATCTCTTCTCCGGTCCAGCGACGGGATTGAGCGACGTACGTCCGCACCTTGAACTTCAAGTAAGGCTTGCCCACTTCGCCAAGCGTACGCTCGAGCAGCGACGCCCCGCCTTCTGCGGCAACCCCGAGCAACACGTGGTGGTCGGCCATCGCGTTGATCAGGCCGACGGCGTTCGAGTCCGGGGCCGAGAGCAGCACGGGCAGCTCGGCCAGCGCCCCCATGTAGTCGCGCTCGGCCACCGAGTCTAGCCACGCCCACCGATTCACCGGCCGGACGTTCGGCACCAGCTCTGCTATCCGCTCCAACGTGACGGCACCCCCGGTACCGGTGGAAGCCAGCTTCTCGAGCTCCGCCTCGAGCAGCCCGAGATCGGAGCCAACGGCCGCAGCCAGAGCTTCCGCGGCACGCGATCCGAGCTCGATTCCGTGTACCTCGGAGGCTCTCTCGATCAGCCATCCGGGTATCTCCGCCTCGCGCGGCGCCGTCCACTCGAGGGCGATCGCCCCGTCCTTCATCTTCCGGTAGAAGGCCTTCCGCGATCCGCTGGGGATGGTCGCGGTCACCACGAGCGTGAGATCCGGCGGCGTGCGCTCGAGAACCCGCTCCACCACACCACAGCCGGTCGGCGTCAGGCGCTCGGCGCCGAACAGAGCCACCACCCTGCGCGGCGCCATGACCGGCGGCATCGCCAGGGAAGCCGCCAGTGTCTCGGGACTCACGTCTGAGGCACGGTACGAATCGAGGTTGAAGTCTCTCGTGGCAGGATCGACCGCGGCGTCGACGAGGACGCGGGCCGCTTCGTCACGCAACCGCTCCGCGTCTCCGTGAAAGAAGAACACCCCCTCGACGTCGCCTCTCTCCACGAGGCTGCGAAGTCGACGATCCGCCGCCAGACTCAACCGATCCCCCAATGCGGGCGTCCAGCGCCGGACCTCAGCGTCGGACTCAGTGGTTGAAGAGCGCGGGCTCCGACCTGAGGTAGGACGCTTCGATGGCTACGGCGGAACGGGGCTGTGGATGAGGCGGCCACTCGAACTCCGTCAGGTATCCGTCCACGTGCGATTCGTCGTCGAGCAGGAGGGTAGTCACGAAAGGACCGTTTCGGAAGAGCGCCGGTGGCTGGACGGCACCCGGTGGCGGGAACTGCACCGAAACCGCCGGCAGCTCCATCTCGAGAGGCACACTCGCCGCGAACGGAAGCCAGAACAGCGCCAGCAGACCGACGGCCGCGACGCCGACGAGCGCGGCACTGCCGCCGAAGCTGCGGCGCCCCTCCGTGATACCGCAGTCCACGTTGTACAGACGGTGTCGGAGGCGGGGCATGAAGTCGTCGGAGCTCTCGGCGCAGGGAATGTCGGAAAGCAGTTCCAGTCCACGGCGCATGACACTGTGGTAGCGGGCACAACACGGACACTCGGAGAGATGCGCCTCGACAGCCGCCATCTCCTCCGCTTCCAGGAGACCATCCCTGAATTCCGTATACCGCTCAATGAACTGATCGCACGACATCGCGAATGCCATTATCTCGCTTTTGATCGCCCCGACGGCCCCGCCCGGGGGCCGACTGCCTCAGCGTGCGATTACTACGCGCCTGCGGGGAGGTTGTTCCCGCGGGTTCCCCAACGCAGGAGAGGCGGCCACTGGCCGCCTCTCCCTTGAATCGACAGTGATTCCGCCAGCCGCTACTCCAGCATCGGGCCGACGATCAGCGCGAACTTGTTGCGCGCCCTGTTCAGTCTCGACTTGACCGTGCCGAGAGTGACCCCGGTGATCTCGGAGATCTCCTCGTACGTCTTGCCCTCCATCTCTCGCAGGACGAACACGACACGGTGATGTTCCGGCAGCTCGGTCACCGCCTTTTCGACCTGCTCTCTCAGGTGGCGCTTGCGGAACAGGTCGTCCGGCGAATAGGAGCTGTCTTCCCACTGCAAGGGCCGATGATCCGCTTCCCAGTTCTTCTTGATCGCCTGGAACAGCACCAGCGGATTCCGCGACCGGTTGCGCAGTTCGTTCTTCGCCAGGTTGCTGGCGATCGTGTAGATCCACGTCGAGAACTTCTTGGTCGGATCGAATCGGTGAAGATGCCGATATACGCGGACGAAAGTCTCCTGGACCAGATCCTCGGCCCGGTCACGATCGCCGATGGTGCGGTATATGAAATTCAGAAGGCGCGTGTGATAACGCTCCACGAGCTCCTGGAAGGCGTGCCTGCGACCCTCCAGATACTCGGCCACGAGGGCCGCGTCATCCAGCTCCTTGAGGTTCGATCGCAGCGTCCGCTCGTCGCGGCTCGGCTCCGAACCGGCGAGGTTCCTGGACTTGATCGCGTCAGCCATTGTGTCCTCCCGCGTTCCCCGGCATCCCCGCCCGTGAGCGCCCATCCGGCGGGCACCCGCACCGGGCGCCCCAGGGTCACTCCATCATCACGTCTATGATTTTCCCGGCGCAGTCACCACCGGGCTCGATCTCATCCCCTGTCCTTCAGACACCTGCCGGATGGCGATTGTTGCCATCGCCTCCGCCCGGCGCTCATCCCTCCCACACGTCGCGCATCGTCGCCGCCATCAACACCAGACAGACGGTCTTGCCGTCCACTATGTCACCGCCACGCACCAGATCGACGGCCCGGGCCAACGGCATCCGGTGGCATTCGATGATCTCGTGCTCTTCGAGCGCCTGCAGGCCTTCCCCGAGGCCGGTGGCCAGAAACAGGTGAATCCGCTCATCCGAGAAACCGGGCGTAGTGAGGAGGGTCGTGAGCGGTATCAGCCGGTCGGCCGTGATCCCCGCTTCCTCCTCGAGCTCCCGGACCGCGCAAGCCTCCGGGGACTCCCCCTCGTCCAATTTGCCCGCCGGCGCTTCCCAGATCGTGCCGCCCGCCGCGTACCTGTACTGCTTCAACAGGACCACATCGGGGCCGGTTCCCGGCGCGCAGTCGCCCGCCCCGTATAGCGGAAGGACCGCGGCCGCTCCGCGGTGCCGAACGATCTCGAGAACTGCCTCGCTTCCGTTCGGGAACCGCACGGTATCCTCTCGAACATCCAGCACCTTGCCCCGGTACACGGACCTGGTGTTCAGCACCCCCGCAGCTTCGGGCTTCGTGTCGGATTCGCTCAATCGGTCACCGTCTGCACGATCCCAGAATAACCGAAAACACACCGAAGCTCAAGGTGCCTCTCGGAGCCTGATCGGCCCCAGCTCCTCCAGGGCCGGCGCCACGATCGACGCGTCGCCCACCACCAGCACGGCGAGTGAGATCGGGTCCAGCAGCCGGGCGGACATCTCCCGCACCTGTGGGCCGGATACGGCTTCGATTCGGGACGAGTACGCGGGCCAGTAGTCCTCAGGCAGTCCGTAGACCTCCTGCTCGACGATCTTCCCCGCGATCTGTGCGTTCGTCTCGAAGCGGAGGGGGAGAGAACGGGTGAGAGCACCGGCGGCCGTGCGCATCTCGTCCGCGGAAGGAAACGACTCACACATCCTCGCTGCCTCGTGCAGCATCTCCCGGACGGCGGCGCCCGTGACGCGTGTCTCCACCGCCGCACTCATGGTGAGGGGGCCGCGCGAGCGCCGCAGTGACAGCGTCGATCGGGCCCCGTAGGTCCATCCCTTGTCTTCGCGCAGGTTCATGTTGAGGCGCGAGTTGAACAGGCCACCCAGGATGGCGTTCGTCACACGGACGGCAGGTTCGTCGGGGGACCCACGCTGGAGTCCGAGGCTGCCGATGCGAATCTCGGACTGCTGGCTGCCCGGACGGTCCACGAGGAAGATTCCGGGATCCGCGACCCGCGAGGCAGAGGGTGGAGGGCCGTTCTCGACCTCCGGGCCGCCCCAGCCTCCGAGTCTTCGCTCCACGAGCAGGTCGAAATTCGCGGGCAGATCGCCACACGCCACCAGAGTGGCG
>CANPVW010000275.1 GCA_947581745.1 Candidatus Benthicola azotiphorus | reverse complement strand
GTGTCTCAGATCGGATCCCCGTTTATGCGCCTGATAAGCGTGAGGTCGGTGGTTCAAATCCACCCGGGCCCATACCGCAACCCGCCTCAGAACGGCAGATCTTCATCGTCGACGCCCGGGAACTCCTCCATCGGTGGGTCCAGGGAATCCGGGGACGGACCGGCACCCGTCCCCTGCGGCCGCTCCACCCGCCACGCTTTCACGTCCGTGTACCAGCGGCCCTGGTACTCGCGGCTCCGGATGTCGATGGAGGCGACGAGCTCCTCGTCCACGGAGACGGCGAATTTGTCGATGTCGTCGCCCCACTGCGTGATACACACCTTGGAGGGATAGTCGCCCGGCGTCTCGAGGATGAAATCCCGCTTGCGCCAGGGCCCGTTGCGGCCCTCGCCGGACTGCTCATCGAGAATCTCCACCACGCGGCCCGATAGCTTCAGATCCAATGCTCGTCTCCTTCCACTACGACCTCATCATTCGGGTCAGCGCGCGGTCCAGCCCCGACGCGAATTCACGCTTCGCCTTCGCGTCGAAGGGCGGCGGACCGCCCGTCACGACGCCCGTCGAACGCAGCTCGTCCATGAAATCACGGACCGACAACCGCGGCCCGATCGTGTCCTCGGTGTGCTCCGTGCCCCGCACGTCTATCACCACGACGTCGTTCGAGACCAGACGGGCCGCGAGCGGGATGTCCTGGGTCACTACCAGATCGCCGCTCTCCGCGTGGTCCGCGATGTGATCGTCCGCTACGTCGGGCCCGCCGTCGACGCGGACGGCCGAGACCATGGGATAAGCGGGTGGCACCGACAGCGACTGGTTGGCGACCAGCGTCACCTCGAGCCCCAATCGCTTCGCGGCGCGGTATACTACGTCCCGCACTTCGCGCGGCGCGGCGTCGGCGTCGATCCAGATTTTCATGCGCCGAAGATCGCCGGAGCCAGCTCCGGTGAGCAAGCACCGGGAACGCCCGACGGGTAGTTGCCGGAATCCGAATCGGCTCGGAGTCCCCTGACAGGCGCGAGGTCAGTGGTGATGCTGCGCGACCTTCGGCGGCTCGTAGTGCGGGAGCACCGCACCCGGTCCGCCCGGGCGCCCCCTTCCCCTGAGCAGCTCTAGAACAAACGGCTGAGATTTCCCAGGTCCAATGACTTCGATGTTGTGACGCCGTAGTCGGTGGTGACGCCGTAGTTGGGATGGTAGTACCAGATCTGGTTGAGGAGCTTTCGCTGCGAGTCGAACTGTTTCACCAGAAAGCGGTACTGCCGGCCTACGTCACAGCGGAATGTGAGATCGTATGTCCAGTTCCTGGTCTGTCCGGGATCGATCCATATGGACTGGTCGAGCTGCTTCCACGGACCGAAACCGCCGCACCCCCAGATGCACGATCGCACCTGACTGTCCCGGGAAATCGCGACGGTACGCGTGCCGGAGTTCGTCGCCTTCACGTTGATCTTGCAGTTGACGGCAGCACCGTCCGCCGCTGCCCGGGCGGTTGCCGAGCACCCGCCAGTGGACTGCGCCCGATGGCTACGGCACTTCGAAACTCGCCACCCGGGCACAGAAGCTGCTCAGGGTCGACGCGACCGCGCGGAACTGGCGGACCGTGCGAAAGCTATGGGAGATGGCCGGGAGTTAATGCAGGATCGAACGCCCGCAGCGCGTCGCGCCCGTCCAACCGGACCTTACTCTTTGGCCGTCGGACTCCACGCCCCCGGCCGCTCCAGCACGGCGATGCGTCCGTCCGCCTGGGCCGCCAGGAGCTGGGGACCTCGCGCCGCCAGACCGACGGGCTGCTCGAGCCCCGGCACCGCGTAGGCCGCGCGCACCGTTCGCTCGCCGAGGTCGATCACCAGCAGGGTCGAATAGGCGGCGCTCAGGGCGTACAGGAGCCCGTCCTCCGCCACCGCGCCCACGACGACGTACTCCGCAAGGGAACGATCGTCTCCACCGAGCGTCAGGTCGGCCCCGAGGCGGGGTTCGAACTCGGAGCTCAGCATGAGATCGCCGCGGGCGAATCGTGAAACCACCAGACGCCGGTGCCGCGGGCTGGGCACGGCCACCGTGATCAGCTCGTCCGCCGACGGATCGAACGCCAGCGACAGGACGTACATCTGCCGGGCCCGTACCGTGGCGAACCGGCCCAGCCGGAGCTCCCGCATCGCGCCGTCAGTCTCCCTGAAGTGCCTCCACTCGAGGGCTTCATCCGCCGTGCTGTCCGCCCGCAGCAGCGCGTAGCTCTTGTTGGTGGACAGCACGGCCAGCGTGTCGCCGAGGAACGCGGCCCCGGCGAAAGGTGAGAGATCGATGCTGAACCCGGGATCGACCGTGACGTGGTGCAGCGTGCGAGCGAGCGTTCCGTCGAGCAGGTACACGCCGTACCGGTCCGTGACGGCCAGGTAACGATCGGTTTCCGGATCGTGTGCCAGGCCGCTCAGCGCCCCGTATAGCGGCACGCCGATCCGCTCCCAGCCCGTGATGGGGAGCTCCGGCGGGGCCGGCAGCGGCCCGTGTGCCGGGTCGGGGTCGAGATCGGCGGCGTCGGGCTCCGGGACGGTCCACGATCCGCGCAGCGACAGCCGCCCGGCAAGCTCCTCGTTCCCCCACACCCAGCGCCGGGGATCGAGTGAGAAGCGCACCGGATCGGCCTGCCCCATGAACGGGGGAGGCCCGGTGGTGGCGAGCGCCTGGAACGCGTTGGCGGCGGCCACGACGACGAACAGACCCATGGCGAATCGGCTTGCGCGACCCGGCTCTTTGGGCCAGCTCTCGCCTCTGTCCTCGCGGAGCAGGAAGAGCAGAACGCCGATCGACAGCAGCACCACCCAGTGGATGAGCCCCGCCCACGTGTAGGTGTGCATGCCGAAGAAGGGGGCGCTGAATCCCTGTCCGATATCACGTGCCAGGTGGAGCGACGAGTGCCTGAGCCCCATGAACACGCCCCATGTGGCAAGCAGTACGACCGTGCCGAGGTACCGGGGTCGGGGGCCGTAGCGAACGATGAACAGGCCGACGAGCGCGATCAGCGCCATGGAGGTGCGCTGAGCCCAGCAGAGGATGCAGGGGGTGTCACCGTGAACCAGGGCCAGGACCACCGCCCCCCCTACCGGAACCGCGGTGAGGGCGATCACGAGCCAGGTGAGGGCGTCGCGGACCCGGCGCTGGGAGACGGCCATCAGAGGTTGATCCCGGGCACGAACGACGTGTGCGTGCCGACGAGGAACAGCAGCGCCATGAGCAGGCAGCTCACGATGAGAAGGCCGAACGCGCGTCCTTCGCGATCCGGCCGGCGCCACACGAGCCAGGCGGTCCACGCGATGAGCACGAAGTTGAGAAATTCCATGATGCGACTCGCTGGTTACGGGACCGACTTGTGCGTCAAGGTGTCCCCGACCCGTCAGGGCTCGGACAGACTGGTTCGCGCGCTGCGATAGGGTTGAAAGTCGCTTCCCCAGGCCACGCCGAGCACTTCCATCCAGACGTCGGGACCGTTCACGTGGACCACCACGTAGTGATAGGGGTTGTCGCCCGGCTCGGGGCCCGGTCGAACGAGATGAGTGATCCTGAGGGAATCGGACGCCGCGGCCTTCAGATAGGCGTCCAGATTCGGCTCGCCCTCGTATCGGTAGGGTGGCGCCCCTCCACCTCCAGTCACGATCTGGTCCAGGCGCCTCCAGTTGCCGCTGTCGTCCAGATATCGCTCTGTCCAGTGCTCGAAGACGTGGTCGTGCCCCGTGAACACGAGGTCCACTCCCTGCTCGCGCAAGAGGGGCATCCAGTACTCTCGGATCGCCGCGGTCGCCCGCTCGACGTGCGACGCTCCGTGGGGCCCCGACGAATACACGGGGTGGTGGAAGAGGGCCACCACGTGATCGTAACGTCCGCGGTCCAACCCCTCGAGCGTGGCAGCCATCCAGGCGTACTGGGTGGAGTCTTCAGGGATGTCGGAGTCCAGCGCGAGCACGAACGTGTTCCCGTATCCGAACGCGTAGGTCGGATAACCGTCCAGTCTGCGTGTCGCGCCGTCCGGCGGAATCAGCTTGGACACGGCGGACAGATAGTTGCTGAGGCCCTGCAGGCGTCCCGGAGCGTCCAGTTCCTCTGCGCTGGTCAGGTCGTGGTTGCCGGGGGCGAGGAAGTAAGGGAGTCCGGCCTCCTGCGTCAGTCGGTTGATGAGGCCGACGAAGCTCACGTTCCACTGGGCCGGGTCCCGTCCGTCCACCACGGCGTCGCCGCTCTGGAGCACGAACCGCACCGGGTCGGGCCCCTCCCGCAGGGAAGCGATCGTGCGCAGCATCGATTCGATGACGAGGGAGTGCTCGTACTGGACATCCCAACCGTCCCGCCGTCCCCGGGTGTCGCCATACACGACATACGAAAAACGCTCGACATCGGCGCTCTCGGCCTCCGGCGGGAGGGGGAAGCGGGGAGGCTGGATGGCCATCACCTGCTCTTCGGAAGGCACGGTCTGGGCGGCCGCGCCGGCGGGCAGGCAGAAGCACGCTGAGAAGAGCAGGGCCGTGCCAAGTGCTTTCCGGCCGATGAACGCACACGTCCCGGCTGAAAGGCCGAGGCGCTGGGCCCGCGACCCTGACATGCCATTAACCACAGGACCTCTCCCGGTCTACGAGGACGGATCGAGCTCGACCAGCCGAGTGCCAGGTGCATGGACTGGCTTCACAGCAGTATACGCCATTCGTGAGATCGATCCAGCGCCTCGAGTCGACGCCGGCGGATTGCTGGATGCACGACGGGGCGGCCCGAGAGCCGCCCCTCGCCGATAAGATGGGCCCGGTCGCTCTCGATTACGGCGTGATTCCCGTGATCGTGATCGTCACCTGCTTGACCTCCTGGCTCCCGAGGTCCACTTCGTACGGGACCACCGGATCGGTCGTGAACGACGTGACAGCTCCGGACGCGAGGTCGATCTGGGACGTTCCCGGGATCACGTACTGGAACGTGGCGGTGCCGACATCGCTGTCCGTGACGAGAGAGACCGGTGCGCCACCGTCGAGGCTGGCCTCGAAATCCTCGAACGCCACTCCGCCGGGCAGGCTGACTCCGTCGTCCAGCTCCACCGTCAGTTCCACCGTGCCCGTGAACGTGAAGTCGGCCCCGTGGATCACCGGGTGCATGACCCACATTCCGGACCCACCCGCGAGTTTCCCGAAGCTCTCCTCGACGTTGAAGTCCACCGCCAGGATCATCTGGTCGCTCAGGAGCTCCAGGCCATTCTGAAAGACGACCTTGATCCCCGTCTGGGCGAAGCTCGGCATCTGAAGCTGACCGACTTCCGTCCCCTCGCAGGTGACGGTCGTCGCGCCCGGGGAAATATAGACATCGTCCGTGTCGTTCGTCCCGCCCTCGGTCTCGATGCCGATGCACGCCTCGGGGATGATGAGTCGCAGCTGGCCGTATACGCCCTGAGGCACAACGTACCCGTCCACCAGGGTGGCGAAGTCGTTCTCGAGATCCGTCAGGTCGCCCACCCACGGGCCCGTGGTCATCAGGCTGATCGGGCCGTCCCCGCCGCCCACCAGCTGGATGTCCTCGATCATCACTACGGCCTGCGATACGTCTCCCGGCATGTCCGTCAGGACGATCGACAGGCTGGTATTGCCGTCCGGCTCCGTGGAATCGCAGGCGCCGAGCGCCAGCAGCCCCGCGAATAGCATTGTCATCGACTTACGCATGGTACCCCGTCTCGTTCTGGTGCGTGATTCCCCCAGCCGCAGGTCCGCAATCCGCATGCCGCCTCACGTCAGGAACGCATCCTGTTCTCGGGCAGCAAGTTAGCCCATCCATACGGACCGGGGCACGGCCACAGGCAAGGAACTTTCTGCCTCGAGGCGCCCCGGCTGCACGATCGCGGCCTGCTTTACCATGGAGATGGACGAGGTGAGCGGCGGAAAGGTCACGTGCCCGCAGCGTCCAGATCGCGTCTGTCCATCCTGTCGCGGCTGCCCCACAGGATGCCGAACACGCGCCACGGAAAACTGTACCTCATCCTGATCGGAATGCGTCCTGTATCTGTTGATTTTTCTGCACATACGCAGCTGGAGGGCGTGCAGTGACGGTGGCACGGACCTCGCGGTGACTTGCAGAGCTAGCCGGCAATCGGGGCGGCACAGAGCCATTCAGGGCCGTCCATGTGCACGCGACAGGGGGAATGAAGTGTCGTCGACGGTCCCACCAGGCGTCTTCTGGATCGACGACATAGCGCCTTTCAAGGCGGATCCGGCCGAGCGACTGAGCGAGGCGCGCAAGTACATGCCGCTGCCCGCGGCCTTCCGCGAGGCGGCCACGGCGCTGCGCACCATGATCCAGGATCCTTCCCGTCTGGCAAACGAGGCCGAGGACCTGCTCACGGAACTTTACCGGACCGCGGCCCAGGAGAACTTCCTGCTGGCCCCGGCCAGCCTTCCCGGGGTGGGGTCGCCGTACAACGTGGCGACCACGATCCCAAGACACGTCTGGCAGGGTCTTCCCATGCCCTATCGATCCATCGGGTATCGGGAACTCCCCTTGCTCAGCTGGGAGGATAGACACTGGCTGGCGGTGGCGTGGGGCGAGCCGGATCGACATTGCTCGGCCCGAGAGTACCACGAGCCCGTGTGGCACGACTACCTGGCGCGGTACCTCCGGTCCCGGTAGAGCGAGTCGGCAGCTACTCCATTTCTTCGAACTTCGCCACGATCCGGCGCACCGTGTTCAGGTTTCGCATCGTGTTTCCGCTGCCTCCCAGGGCTCTCTCGAGCTCCCTGGCCTCGATCGGCGAATCGCTGAGTCTGCCGCGCCGCAGCCAGATGATCTCCCTCCCGCCGAACCGGAACTGATCGTCCGGAGTCTCCAGCAGGCTTACCCTGGCCTTCAACCCCGCGTCCGGAGCGGATCGCAGAAAGATCACGTGCGGCGTGAATTCATCGCCCGCAGCGGAAGCCGGGTCTTCCGGCTCGGACAGCCCGGCGAGCGCGGACAGCGGCCGGATGAAGGCGGCGACTTCGAAGCCCAGCGCGGATTCCAGGTGTCTCTCGATCGCCTCCTCGAGCGAGCGGTCGGCGTGTCCCGGATGATCGAAGACCACGTTCCCGCTGGCGATGAACGTGTCTACACCTTCGAGGCCGAGCTCCTCGAAGCACTCTCGAAGCGTATCCATCTTCACGCGTCGCTTCCCGAGATTGATGCCTCTCAGAAACGTCACGTACCGGGGCATGGGGATCTCCGGGTCGTGATCAGATGCCATTCATGGCCTGGTGCCTCACACCGCCCACTATACGTATATGGAGCCGCAGCTCGCCAAGGAGCGGCGTGCAGGAGCCTCAGCCGCGCGGCTCCTTCCGCCTCCGCATGACTGCGTTTAGGTTCGAGTGTCCACCGACCGACGGCGAGGCCGCGCGCACCGGGTCGGTTCAACTCGCAGTCGGGGGACCACAGCTTCGAGCGACTGGCCGTAGTCGCCTTTCGAAGGAGCCGGCCGCGAATGTACCTGTACTGGATTCTGGCTGCCTGCGTCGTGATCCTCTCCCTCGCTCTTCATCTGACGGGGATGGTGGAGTTCGACACAGGTCTGCCATGGACTGCGTGGCTGGTCGCGGGCCTCGTCCTGTTGAGTGGCGGGTGGATGGCTTTCGACGGCGGTCGGGCGCTCGTCGTCGGCTCCTACGTGTCGCCCGACGGGTCGGGCCGGCTCGGTCCATGGGCGGCGCTCGTGTCGGCCGTCGGCATCGATCCGCTCTCCACGCTCATGAAGTGCGTCTTCATCGCCTACGGATCAGCGTACGTAGCCTCGACGATGGCTCTTCTTCTGGGTTTCCCGTCAGCCTGGTGGTTCGTTGTCGCGATCGCGATGCTGGGTCTCTGGTACGTCCCGTTCGGCACCGTGATCAACCTCATCGTGCTGCTCCTGATGATGCTGACTCTGCGGCCTCCGGGAGCAGGATGAGACTCGGCCTCAGGCCAGGTTCAATTCCCCGAGCAGGGCCTGGAACCGCGGGTGCGACCGTAGCGGCGCGAACAGGAATGAGCTCTTGAGTCCGTGCAGGGCTCCGGCCCGCTCCCGGTAGGCCTGCTCCAGGCAGTCCATGGCCCGCTCGTGCTCCCCGAGGCCCGTGTAGACGTACGCCAGGTGGTAGGGCGAGACGTAGCGTGTGGCGGCAAGCTCTTCGATCTCCCGCAGCACCTGCCTGGCTCCTTCGCTGTCCCCGGTCCGAGCCAGAGCCTGTCCCAGCTGCGCCAGGAACATGGTGTTGCCGGGGGCCAGGGACGTCGCCTGTCTCAGCTCCGCCATCCCCTCCTCCGGGCGGCCAAGCTCGTGGTAGACCCATCCCAGTGTGGCGCGAGCGTGCGCGAGATTCGGCTCGAGCTCGACCACGGCCAGCGCCGGCTCCAACGCTTCTTCGGCCCGTCCGGCCCGCAGGAGGGTGGTCACGCGGTCGACCCGGTGCGCCAGCGGGTCCAGCTCGTGAGCCCGCTTCTGCATCTCGAGGGCCTCGTCGTACCGCCCGAGCCCGACCAGCAGCCGCCCGTAGATGTCCAGCGTGTCGGCGCTTCTCGGATTCAATTCGAGCGCCCGCTTCAGGTCCCTTTCGGCCCCTTCGTAGTCGAAGTCGCAGGAGAACCTGATCTGGCCCGAGGTCGAATGCGCCTCGGCGAGGCCGCTGTCCAGCTCGAGTGCTCTGGAGACGGCTTCCCTGGCGCGGCGGTAGGCCTCCGTCGGCTCGATTCGGGCGCCTCCGACGCCGGCTCCAAGTTCCGCGTAGGCCAGCGCCATCGTCGTGTACGCGAGCGCGTACCCGGGGTCCTTTTCGATCGCCCGCTCGAAAAGCTCTATGGCCTGCTCGAAACCTCTCTCCGTAAAGCGGTTGAAACAGTGACGACCCTGCAGATAGAGCTGGTATGCCTCCAGGTTCGTCGTGGGCTGCCGGGTCAGCTTGCTCTTCTCCCGGGGCGAGAGCTCCGCCTCGAGGGCCTCCGCGATGTGCAGGGCGACGTCGGTCTGGATCGCGAATATGTCGGTCAGCTGGCGGTCGTAGGTCTCCGCCCACAGGTGGCGGTCGGTCGCGGCGTCGACCAGGTGCGCCACGATTCGAACCCGGTCGCCGGACCTTCGCACGCTTCCATCGAGGAGTGACGCGACCTTCAGCCTCGCCGCGATCTCTTCCGTCGGCTGATCGCGTTTCTTGAAAGGCATCACCGAGGTGCGCGAGATGACCGTGAGGCCTTGAATGCGTGACAGCTGGGCGATGACGTCCTCCGTGATCCCGTCGGCGAAGTACTCGTTCTCCGGGTCGGCGCTCAGGTTCAGGAACGGCAGCACGGCGACCGACCGAGATGTCGGCCGCACGGCGACCGGTTCGGCGAGCGCCTCAGCGAATGCGAGGACGGTGGGATAGCGGTCCGCGGGGACCGTGGAGAGGGCTCTGGCGAGCGCCCGTTCGACGCCCGGCGGTACTGCTTCGCGAAGCTGGCGTACCGAGGGCACCGCCTGAGTTAGCCGTTTGGCGATCGTGGCCTGCGTAGTGGCTCCGGCGTGGGGCGGCTCGCCGACGAGCATTTCGTACAGGATGCAGGCGAGACTGTACTGGTCGCTTCGCGCGTCCAGCACCCGCTCTCCGGCCGCCTGCTCCGGGCTCATGTAGAGGGGC
Organism: Candidatus Benthicola azotiphorus; assembly: GCA_947581745.1. GTDB lineage: Bacteria > Gemmatimonadota > Gemmatimonadetes > Palauibacterales > Palauibacteraceae > Benthicola > Benthicola azotiphorus. The sequence continues at coordinate 2,667 of CANPVW010000275.1, read as the reverse complement.
GTGCCCACGAGCAGTCCGGTCTGGGTGAGTCGAACGCCGGCAGCGGCGCCGGCCGCGAGGGCGATCCCGAAGTCCATCAGCATCGGCTCGCCCGCATGGAGCAGGATGTTCTCGGGCTTCACATCCCGGTGAATCACGTTGCGCGCGTGGGCGTAGGCCAGGGCCGAAGCGACGTGGCGTGTGATGGCCACGGCTTCCTCGACCGGCAGTTGCTTCTCACGGTCGATCCTCTGCCGCAGGGATTCGCCCTCGACGTACGGCATCACGTAGAACAGGACGGAGCCGGCGCCCCCCGAGTCGTAGAGCGGGAGAATGTGGGGATGATTCAATCCGGCTGCCGTCTCGGTCTCCCGAACGAAACGGTCGGCCCCTATGGCCGCCGCGATCTCCGGGCGGAGGACCTTGATGCCGACCTTGCGGTGATGACGCAGGTCGTCAGCGAGGTAGACGACGGCCATGCCGCCGCTGCCGATCTCCTGCTCGATTGCGTAGCGGCCGGAGAGGGCCGCGTCCAGGTCCGGAGTCGATACGGACGGGCGCGTCAATTCCCGGGAGGACGTCGGCTCGTCAGTCACCATAGCGCGCGTCCAGGACTTCCAGGTGATGTCGGACGTGGCCGGCGATCACGCAGGCGAGTGCGCGAACACTGATCGGATGGCCGCTCGCCGATCCACGCCGCAGCCAATCCGGGGCCTGGAAGCTCTCGAACAGGCTGAGGCTCGCGCTCCTGACACTCTCCCACTCTCTGGCGACGCTCGCCAGAGAACGATCCGCCGCACGCATCTCCGACACGTACGACTGGTCGTCGAAGGCCGGCAGCGGCGTCTCGTCGCCGCGCCCGATGCGAAGCGCCCGATAGGCGAAGACCCTCTCGGTATCGGACAGGTGTCCGATCACTTCCTTGATGCTCCACTTTCCCGGGGCATAACGGTAGTCGCCGCGTGCCTCCGGGATCCGGTCCAGCCTGCGTAGCACTGCGTCCCGCTGGTCACTAAGAACCCTGAGAACCGGCTCATCATCCTCGATGCGGTCCACGTAGTCGGCGAAGGCCGGGTCGTACTCGTCTGCCCCCGGACGCCCGATTGCGTTGCTGATGTAGTGTCTCCTCTGTCGGGTCACGCTGTCCGCAACCTCCGGCCCTGTGACGCGCGTCCGGCGTGGGCCGGGCAGGGCTACTCGCCCGGCCCGGACCCGTTCGCCGGGCGTCAGGGCGTGGCCACGTCGAAGGTGCTGCTGATGGCCGTGAGGCCGCCCGAAGCGGCGTTCAGGGAATACCCTGCCCCGGGTCCGTCAATCCACAGGTCGTCGAACGAAGCGACTCCATTCACGGTCGAGAGGGTCAGCGTCCCCGACAGGGCCGCGGGAACCAAAGCGATCGACTCCCCGTCGTCCCCGTCTCCCATCACGACGAGCAGCGTCATCGATGCGTCGGTCTTGTCGACCGTGTACAGGGACTCGGCGGTCGCTCCTCCCTCGCCAGTACTGACGAGCAGCGTGCCGTCCGGCAGAAAGGCTGCCGAGGACACGCCGTCGATCGGCAGCGTCCCGATCGTCGTCGCGATCAGAGTGTTGAGGTCAATCGTCACGAGGTCACGGATCCTGCGGGCGGGGTCCGGGGGCACGATCTGCGCCTGCTGCACAACCGCGTAGAGAGTTCCCGTCGTCGGATCGACCGCCATGCCGTTGAAGCCGCCAACCGTGCCCGTCACTGTACCCACCGTCCCCTTGGCCCCCGTCGCCGGGTCGATCTCATACAGGGTGGGATTGTTCAGGTCACCGGCCAGCAGGTGGGCACCTGCGCCAAGAGGCGATCCATCCGGCGCCCACGCCAGCGGACGAACGTAGGGCGGGAAGTCGCCTCCGACGCCCGGCTGGATTTGTCCGATCTGTCCGTACGTGCCGTCGAGCGGGTTCATGGCGCACAGGGTGTTGCCGGTGGCGTCGAACTCCGTGCAGAGCACCAGGCCCGTCGACGGGTCGTACACCATTCCGATGATCTCGGCCGTGCCCGCGGGATGCGCGTTCGGAAGAGGTGGAAGCACGGCGGGGGTCAGGGGATCGATTCGCTGGACGATCGGATCGTTGAGGCCGCTGGAGTGGAAGATCATCGTCCCCGGATTCGTCTCGAACGAAAGTGTCACGTCCCCGCTGGCCGGGTTGCCGAACGCATCCAGCAGTTGCACCTCGACCGGCGCCAGCGTCGCCCGGGCGTCCGCGTTCACCGGCTGCGCCACGAACTCGATCGTGGCCGCCGCGGCGGCGGTCACAACGAACGTGTTGCTGGTCGCAGCCGTCAGACCAGAAGCGCTTGCCACCAGCGTATAGCCGGTGGCGGCCTTTTCGATCGTGAGATCCGAGAAGGTCGCGACCCCGTTCTGCGCAGCCACCGTCGTCGTGCCGGACAGGGTACCGCTGCCGGGATTTGCGCCGAGAGCGAGGGTCACGTCGTTGGTGGCCGTGGTGAGCCGGTTGCCGCTCGCATCCTGGATCTCCACGGCGGTAACGACGACCGATGCGAGCTCCACCTCGCCGCGAGGCGCTACGATCGAGGCGCCGGCCACCGAGTTACTCGGCTGCGTGGCAAAACCGAGCTTGGTGGCGACGGGCGTCACGGGCTCGTTCGGTCCGCCGTTGTCGTCTCCGCACGAGACGACCGCAAGCGCGGTG
>CANPVW010000274.1 GCA_947581745.1 Candidatus Benthicola azotiphorus | reverse complement strand
GACCCGGCGAACGGGAGTGGGAGGAAGATCGGGCCCTGCTGCGCGCCGAGCACGAAGCGCTGGTCGGCGTGGCGCGCTCCCTGGCGCCCGATCACATCGATCGCCGCGATGCGAAGGGCCAATACCGGGCCCTCGATCTGATCTTCGGGGTCGCCACGCACGACATCTACCACACCGGACAGATCCAGCTCATGAAGCGTCTGTTCAGGGATTCCGCGAGAGGCGTCAGGACCTGAAACCGCCGGCCTGCCAGATCGCGAGCGCGTCCATCGTGATCCCCACGGCCCAGTGGAGCAGGGCGCCGAACACCCAGCTGCGGCTCTTCAACGCCAGATATCCCAGCAGCAGGCCGGCGGGCACGGCCATGAAGACCTCGATCGGCGGCTTGCCCACGTGAACGAGGGCGTAGGGAACCACCATGATGAACAGGCTCAGGTAGCCGAACCGGGGATACAGCCCGAACGTCAGGAATCCCCGGAAGAAGGCCTCCACCCCCATGAACTGGATGCCGTACGCGATCTCCCACAGTCCGAAGTGCCTCAGGCCGAGCGCGGCTTCCTCGTACATGGGGTACTTGGCCTGGAACGCCGGCAGGAAGCTCGCCGCCGTGAGAAGGGGCAGCATCACGAGGAACATCACCAGGTAGATCCAGGCGTGGGAGGTCACGCCTCGAAGCCGGTAGCCGAAGTCCGAGGGTCGGCGGTTGATCCACAGGACAATGACGAGCAGCGGGATCAGGATCCGGATCACGAGGCTCGAGACGCCCCAGTAGAAGAACGGCAGCGCAGAGTAGTACTCGTGCTCCGCCAGTGGACCCAGCCGGCCACCGTGGGGAGGTGGGCGCTGATGAAGAAAGGGCGTCCCCAGATCGCGTAGACGATCAGCAGGACCACCGCAGTGATGAGGACCTGCGCCGCGAGCCGGTCTTCCGGGGTCTCCCACATCGAGGCCCAGTCGCGCCGCAGCGCCGACAGCATGCCCCGTGGTCCCCCGATACGGGCGTGATCGCGGTCGGCTGGATCGCTCATGTTCCCAAGCTACGCTCCGTCGCGTGGGCCCCGCCACGGCGACCGCTTGACTTTCATCCACTTTCGCCGGATATTTCTTCCACTGACAGAAGCACGACCTTTAGCAGTGCGGTAACGGACCAGACAGAACACCGGTTTTTCTTTGGGGGACCTGTTCGAACGGGTCGCCTTTTTTTTGTGGCGGATGCCACGACCCTGCGCGGGGGGGATACCGCGAGAGTGTCAACAGTCGGGTGGTACGGATTGTCCGCACTCCGACCTTGGCAACACTACACCAGGAGCAGGACAGATGCGTACCAAGGGAACAGTCAAGTGGTTCAGCGACGAGAAGGGCTTCGGCTTCATCACGCTGGAGGACGGCGGCAAGGATTGCTTCGTCCATCATTCGGCGATCCAGGCCGAAGGCTTCAAGTCGCTCAAAGAGGGTGACACCGTCGAGTTCGACGTGGTGCAGGGCCAGAAGGGCCCGGCCGCGGAGAACGTCGTCGTCGTTTCATAAGCCTTAGAACAGCCTTCTGGCTGTGCGGGCCGTCTCGTCTTGACGAGGCGGCCCGCTTTCTATTGCGTCACACGTGGTTTCACTCGTCGCTCGTCCGGCGGGACAGCCTCCGGCGCAGGCGCTGCAGCAACGTCGGCCGTCCGCCCCTCCCGTCCCGCCTTCCGTCGCCTGCCCGCTCGTACCCGCTGCCGTCCGGCACCGGATCGCGCAGGCGCACACCATCGATCTCGGTCGTCAATCGATGCGAGTGCATGGGGATGGGATCGGGCATCTGCTTGCCCCACAGCCGCTCCCGCACGCTCCGGATCGCGGCCCGCAGCTTCTCTCCCGGTTCGCCGCGGAATTCGGCGGGACTCAGCAACCGCATTCCGGCCCGCTCGAGGGCGTACAACCGCAGGTAGAGCGCCGAGGGGTCCAGACCCTCCGCGGCAGCCGCCTCTTCCAGACCCGTCAGGTGCCGCAGGACCGCATCCAGGCTGCTTGCCCAGACGCCGAACTCGCCCGGCGCGCTTCGATACGGTTCCGGCAGGAAGCTCTGGGTCCAATGGAATCGCCACGTTCCCGGCTCGTCGGGCGCGAAACGTACGCGCCACCGATACCGTCCCAGGTACTCCGCCTCGACCCTGTGCACGGCGCCCGAAGGGGACTCGAACTGCCAGGGCACGGTCTGTCGCTCCGCCGGACCCGTGAGAATCCAGGTGTCGGCGAGCTCGGCCTCGAACACGTCTCCGAGCTCCAGTGGATCGGGCATGGCCAGGAGCCGGAGCTGGAACCACTCCCCGCTCGGCTCGAACGGAAACGTGGCCCGCCGCCAGGATCCCGCGTCGTTTCCCGTTCCCTCACATACCTGGATGGCAGGCGCGTCAGCTCCCGCTTCGGCCTCGAAAGTGGCCGCCCACGAACCGCCGCCCGCCGGCTGCCTCGGCAACTCACACACACGGCCGTGTTCGAGAAGGACCTGGTGGGTCACCGATTCCACTTCCGAAGGACTGCTCCATTCCAGCGCCAGGCTCGGCCGCCGGGCGACGTTCCTCGAGTCACCGTGCTCGCCGGAATACAGGTTGAAGAAGCACCCCGGCGTGTCTTCCTGTGCGTCCGTGAGCTTCACGAGGAGGAGGATCGGCTTGCCCTCCTGGATCCGCTCGGCCGCGTAGCGGGCCAGCGACGGCGACTCGAACACGATGTCCGACTGGCCCGGCCGCCAGACTGCCGCCGCCAGCGCATGTGCACCGGTATCGGCCGCCGGGTCGGCATCCGACGCGCAGCCGGCGCCGGGAAGCCCCCACGCCTCCTGCCCGTGCGAGGCCTCGCGCCACCAGACCTCCCCCGGCTTCGGGACGCTGACATTGTTCTCGTGCTCGCCTCCGCGCCCCGGGTTCCAATCACGCCGGACGGGGTAGATGAGCAGCCGGAGCGGGCGCTCCGGCCCTTCTTCGACGCGCACGGTCATACGGCACGAGTGGAGTTCGAAATCCACCGGGAGCGTGATGCCGTCCCAGCGATGCAACACGCGGAACAGCTCGACCTCCCCGTACCTCGGGTTGTAGAACTCGTCCGTCCGACCGAGACGGACGTGGATCTGAGACGCCTGGTTCCACCCCCAGATGAAGCCGCCGTCCAGGAATCCGCGGATGTCGTTGTCCGTCATTCCGCAGTAATCCGGGCCATTCACATAAGTCGAGCGGTGTACCGTGCGGCCGCTGGCGCCGCCGCCGGCTTCGAAGCGGGACAGGCGGAGGCGGCCCTCGCACGGGGGCCACGGCGCGCGCGGACGGGGAGCCTCGCTCCCGTCTGATCGCTTGAAATCGCGCCCGAATCCGGGTTCGGTTTCGTTCACCAGGTCAATGTCTCCTCTGCCTCGTGGCCCGCGCTCCAGCCCCGAATCGTGCAAAGTCCATTCCCGGCGGCGCGCTTCCTGCGAACGCTTGCCGACGGATTCGTCGTGGCTCGAGCGCCGCTTGCGCCCCTCGTGGCCCCCTCTATCTTAGCGGCGGGCTCCAGCCGAACCGGCTCGACAGGAGAATGTGAATGCGTTTCGAGGAGACCCCTCTGGGGGGGGCCTACCTGATAGAGCCGGAGCCGCTGGATGACGACCGGGGCTTCTTCGCCCGCATGTGGTGCCGCCGGGAGTTCTCCGAACACGGCCTCGACACGAACCTCGCACAGTGCAATCTGTCGTACAACGAGCTGGTGGGCACGCTGCGCGGAATGCACTTCCAGCGCCAGCCCCACCCGGAGGTCAAGCTGGTGCGTTGCACCCGGGGAGCGGTGTGGGACGCGATCGTGGACCTTCGTCCGGATTCGCCGACTTACTGTCGCTGGTACGCTGCCGAGCTCACCGCGCTGAACCGGCGCATGCTGTACGTCCCGGCGGGGTTCGCACACGGGTATCTCACACTCGCGGACGATGCCGAGGTCTTCTACCAGGTGACGGAGTTCTACCACAAGGAGCTGGAGGGCGGCGTCCGCTGGGATGATCCCGCGTTCGGGATCGAGTGGCCGCTCGAGGGCCCGTTTCACCTGTCACCCAAGGACCGATCCTGGCCGGACTACCATCCGGTCGAACTGTCCGCAGCCGACACGGAAATTCCATGATCATTGTCGACACCGCCCTCGCCGAACGACACGCGGCGGGGGATCCAGTACGCATCGGCCTCATCGGGGGCGGCTTCATGGCCCGCGGCATCGCGTTTCAGGTCGAACGCCACATGAAGGGAATGACCATCGTCGCGATCGCCAATCGCACGCTGTCCCGCGCCATCGAGACCTTCCGGGAGGCCGGAGTGGACGATCCGATCCAGGCCCGCACGCCCGAAGAGGTGGACGAGCAGGTCCGGGCCGGCCGGAAAGTCGTGACGGATGACCCGACCCTCCTCGCCCGCGCCTCGTCGATCGAGGGGCTGATCGACGCCACGATCGACATCGAGCACAGCGCCCGCGTGGCGGTGGCGGCAATCGAGGGAGGCAAGCCCCTGGTCACGATGAACGCCGACATGGACGCGACCGTGGGCCCGCTGCTGAAGACCCGTGCGGACGCGGCCGGGGTCACCTACTCGGGGACGGACGGCGACCAGCCGGGCTCGATCATGAACCTGTACCGGTTCGTCGAGACGATCGGCTACCGCCCCGTGCTCGCCGGGAACATGAAGGGCTTCCAGGACGTGCGAAGGACGCCGGAGACCCAGAAGGAATTCGCGGCGAAGTTCGGCCTCTCGCCGCAGGCGGCCACGTCGTTCGCCGACGGAACCAAGATCTCCATGGAGCAGACGGTGGTGGCGAACGCCACCGGGTTCCGGGTCGGCACACGCGGCATGTACGGGCCGGAGCGCGCCCACGTGTCCGAGGCGGTCGACGCCTTTCCCGTGGAGCAGATGCTGGAACAGGGGCTGGTGGACTATCTGCTGGGGGCCCAGCCGGGTCCGGGCGTGTTCGTCATCGGCTACAGCGAGAATCCGACCCGGCAGCGATACATGCGGTACTTCAAGATGGGCGATGGCCCGCTGTACGTGTTCTACACGCCGTTTCACCTGGCCCATCTCGAGGCGCCCCTCACGGCGGCTCGCGGAATCCTGTTGCACGACGTCTCCGTGGCGCCGGCCGGCGGGCCGAGATGCGACGTCCTCGCCGTGGCGAAGAAGAAGCTGGAACCGGGAGACGTCCTCGACGGGGTCGGCGGTTTCACGGCTTACGGAGAGATCGACAACGCCGCGACGATCGCGGAGCAGAATCTGCTTCTGATGGGCCTGGCGGCCGGCAGCCGGATGGTGCGGGCGGTTCCGATGGACCGTCCGATCACCCTGGACGACGTGGAGCTGGACGAAAGCCGCATCACCGTCCAGCTGCGGCGGGAGCAGGACGAGATGTTCGGATGACGCGCGGCCGGCCGGGGTGCTTTCCCGGCCCCGGGTGGACGCGCTGACTGGACGCGAACCCGACAACGAGATGGACGGGCACCGAAATGGACTTCTCCAGATCACTCTCTCTGGTCGAGCGATTCCATTCACTCATCCCCGGCGGTTCGCATACCTACGCCAAGGGCGACGATCAGTACCCGGCGCACATGCTGCCGTACGTCGCCCGCGGTGAGGGGTGCCGCATGTGGGACGCGGACGGAAACGAGTTCATCGAATGGGGCATGGGGCTCCGATCGGTGACTCTCGGGCACGCCTATCCCCCGGTGGTCGAGGCGGCCCGGAAAGCGATGCTGAACGGCACGAACTTCATCCGTCCGACTCTCATCGAGCTCGAGGCCGCCGAGGCCTTCCTGGACATCATCCGGGGCGCCGAGATGGTCAAGTTCTCGAAGGACGGGTCGGACGCCACGTCCGGCGCCGTCCGCGTCGCCCGAGCCTACACGGGCCGCGACCTGATCGCCCTGTGCGAGAGCCACCCGTTCTTCTCCGTGGACGACTGGTTCATCGGAACGACGCCGATGTGCGCCGGCATTCCGCAGGCGACGCGCGAACTCACGGTCACGTTCCGCTACAACGACCTCGATAGCGTCGAACGGCTGTTCGACAGGTATCCGGACCAGCTGGCGTGTCTGGTTCTCGAGGCGCAGAAGTACGATCCGCCCGAGGACGGATTCCTGCACAAGCTGCGCGACCTGTGCGATCGACACGGGACGGTGCTGATCTTCGACGAGATGATCACCGGGTTCCGCTGGCACCTGGGTGGCGCGCAGGCGTTCTACGACGTCGTCCCCGACCTCAGCGCCTGGGGCAAGGCGCTGGCGAACGGATTCAGCGTCTCCGCTCTGGCCGGCAAGAAGGAGATCATGGAGCTGGGTGGACTGTTGCACGACAGGGAGCGCGTGTTTCTGCTATCGGGAACGCACGCTGCGGAAACGCACGGTCTCGCCGCGGCGATCGCCACCATGAAGGTGTACCGGGAGGAGCCGGTGATCGAGACGCTGTGGCGGCAGGGCCAGCGGCTCGCGGACGGGCTCGAGCGCGCGATCGCGGATCAGGACCTGGGGGACTACATCCAGCTGTTCGGTCCGCCGTGCTGCCTGGTGTACGGGACGAAGGGCGCGGAGGGCGAGCCGTCCCAGCCGTTCCGCACGTTGTTTCTGCAGGAGACCATGAAGCGCGGGGTGATCGCGCCGAGCCTGATCGTGTCCTATTCGCACGATGACGAGGCGGTCGACCGCACGGTCGAGGTCTTCCACGAAGCCTTCGGCGTGTACCGCAAGGCGCTGCAGGAAGGGATCGACGGGTACCTGAAGAGCCGCCCGGTGCAGCCGGTGTGGCGCACCTACAACGAGTACAGCCTCGGGTAGGGGGAGGTCGGCGGAGACATGAGCCTCGTCGCGGCGGTCGTCCAGCTGAACTCGACGTCCGACGAAGCGGCG
>CANPVW010000273.1 GCA_947581745.1 Candidatus Benthicola azotiphorus | reverse complement strand
AGGACGAGCCGGACGACGCGCTGCCCTGGTACGCGGGCCTCGAGCTGGAGGAAGCATGGGCCGTGGCTCAGGCCTTCCGCCGGGCGATCGGTGAGGCTGTCGCCGCGCCGGGAAGCGAGGATGGGGTTGATCCGGAGGAGCTTCACGCCGGCCTGGACCGCGAGCTGCTCCAGCTGGCGATCGCCACACTGCACCGCACCTCGGACGCACACCGTCGAATGGTCCAGGATGTATCCCACGACCTCCGGTCGCCACTGAACTCGATCCTGTTTCTGGCGGACGCTCTCCGGACCGAGCGCAGCGGTCCGCTGACCGCCGCGCAGGGTCATCAGCTGAACGTGCTCTATACGGCGGCCGTCACACTGGTTCGCATGGCGAACGACCTGATCGATTTTTCGAGGCTCGGCGTGGGCCGGGAGCACATCATCGTCTCCGCGGCTTCCTTCTCCCTGGAGACGGTGATCGCCGAGGTCCGGAGCCTCGTCGGTCCGCTCTCGACGCACCGGGGAGCCGAGCTTCGGACCGTGTTCGAAGCCGAAGGCCTGCGGCACGGGGATCAGCGTCTCCTGGGCCGAGTGCTTCTGAACCTCGTGTCCAACGCGCTGGAAGCGGTCGAAGCCGGTGGCACCGTCACCCTCGCATTCAGCGACACCGAGGCCGGCGATCTCGCGATCGAAGTGGGGGACGACCGGACCGGAACCGACGTGGAGGCGCTGCGGCAGCTCCTCGCGATCACGGACGATCGGTGGCCCGGAGAGACCCGCGGATGGACACGCGGCCTCGGGCTCACCATCAGCGCTCGCTTCGTGCAGGCGGCCGGGGGACGGATCGAGGTCCTCGATCGTTCGGGAAAGGGCACCGTGTTCCGGGTGGAGCTGCCCTTCCGGCGCCTCTGAACCCCGTTCCGAAACGCCGACATTGGGTTAAGATGAAGGTGTTGCAGCCGCGCAACACGCGTGCGGAATCGGTGCCCTTCGGGGTGCGTAACAGACAATTCCACAAGCAGTTGCGGTGAAACAACAGGTGGGAGTGATTCTTGCTCCCACGGCGGTTCGCGCGGATTGAGTGCGCCAGATGAGCCTGTTACTCACGGGCACGAAGTGCATCTGGGGCCAAAGTACTGATCAGATCAGGCGTCGAGCGGGGCGCCGAGCTCGAGAGCGGAGACATTGAAGGCAGAGACTTCCTGGTACGCGCTCTACACACGCGCGCGACACGAGAAACGCGTGGCCGAGGTGCTCGAGCAGCGTGGATTCGACACCTACCTGCCTCTCGTGCCGAAGGTGAGCCAGTGGCACGACCGCAAGAAGGTGGTTCACTGGCCACTGTTTCCGGGCTACGTGTTCGTCCGGTTCCGATCCGGGAACGCTTCCCGGGTGCTGGCGGTCCCGGGCAGCGTCCAGATCATCGGGGTGGCCGGCCAGCCGGCGCCGATTCCGGACGAGGAGATCGACAACGTGCGACGCTTCGCCGCCTGCCTCGCGGAGACCGGGATCGTACCGCGGGCGGCGCCGCACGTGAAGCGCGGCCAGCCGGTGTCGGTCGAGTCCGGGCCGTTCGCCGGCGTCCGGGGCGTGGTGCTCGAACACCGGGCCGCCGGCCGGGTGCTCATTCAGGTGGGCCTGGACGCGATCGGGCAGGCGCTGAAGATAGAACTCGATCCGCGGGACCTGGAACCCGTCCCGACGTCCGAGAGGGGGCGAGCGTCATGACGGCCGTGTACGGCAGGGAGCACAGCAACAAGCCCGAGTTCTGGGCCGCGCGCCGCGTCCTGGTCACCGGGGGGCACGGCTTCCTCGGATCACACATCCTGGCCCGACTGGAGGCGCTCGGAGCCGGCCACGTACTGGCGCCGACAATGTCGGAATACGACCTGACGCAGACGGCGGCGGTTCGCGACGTCATCCGGTCGTTTGATCCCGACGTGGTGATTCACCTCGCCGCCGAGGTAGGGGGGATAGGAGCGAATCGGGAGCAGCCGGGGAGGTTCTTCTACGCGAACATGGTCATGGGTGTCCACATGATCGAAGAGGCCCGGCTGGCAGGAGTTCAGAAGTTCGTGCAGCTGGGGACGATCTGTGCCTATCCGAAGCACACGCCCGTTCCGTTTCGGGAGTCTGATCTTTGGAACGGCTACCCGGAAGAGACGAACGCCCCGTACGGAATCGCGAAGAAGGCGCTCCTCGTGCAGCTGCAGGCCTACCGGGCGCAATACGGATTCAACGGAGTGTACCTGCTGCCGGTCAACCTGTATGGCCCGCGCGACAACTTCGATCCCTCGTCGAGTCACGTCATTCCCGCCCTGATTCGGAAGATGGTCGAAGCTGTGGATGAGGGACGTGAAGAGGTGGTCCTTTGGGGCACCGGAAACGCGTCCCGCGAGTTCCTCTACGTGGACGACTGCGCGCGTGCCGTGCTTCTGGCCGCCGAGCGCTACGACGCTCCGGATCCCGTCAACGTCGGGACGGGCAACGAAATCACGATCGGAGACCTGGCCGCCCGCATAGCCGCCGCCGTCGGTTTCGACGGACGCCTCACATACGACGCGAGCAAGCCCGATGGCCAGCCCCGGCGCTGCCTCGATACGAGTCGGGCGCTCGAGTCGTTCGGCTTCCGGGCGAGCGTTCCGTTCGACGAGGGACTGGAGCGCACGATCGCCTGGTACCGGAACCACCGCTTGCGGTCCGCGGGGAAGACACCCGCGGCCCGAAACCATCCAGTCGAATCAACCGAGTGAGAACATTGAGCGACGAGAATCCCAGGGCCCTGGTCACCGGCATCACAGGACAGGACGGAAGCTACCTGGCGGAGCTTCTGCTCTCGAAGGGATACGAGGTGCACGGGATCATCCGACGTTCGTCGAGCTTCAATACGCAGCGCCTGGACCACCTGTACCAGGATCCGCACCAGACGGACGCGCGGCTCTACCTTCACTACGGAGATCTGACGGACAGCTCCGTGCTGAGCCGGCTGCTGCTCGAGATCGAGCCCGACGAGATCTACAATCTGGGCGCCCAGAGTCACGTGCGGACGAGCTTCGACTTGCCGGAGTACACCGCCGAAGTCACGGGGCTCGGCACGGTTCGCCTGCTGGATGCGATGCGGGAAACGGGGGTCCAGCCCCGGTTCTACCAGGCGAGCTCGTCCGAGCTCTACGGCAAGGTCCAGGAGGTGCCCCAGACCGAGACGACGCCCTTCTACCCGCGCTCGCCCTACGCGTGTGCCAAGGCGTACGCCTTTCACGTGACTCGGAACTACCGCGAGGCGTACGGACTCTTCGCCGTGAACGGAATCCTGTTCAACCACGAGAGCCCGAGGCGTGGCGAGACCTTCGTGACCCGCAAGATCACGAGGGCGGTGGGGCGCATCAAACTCGGCCTTCAGGAGAAGCTGTATCTCGGGAATCTGGACGCGCGACGGGACTGGGGCTACGCGCCGGAATTCGTCGAGGCCATGTGGATGATGCTGCAGGCCGAGACGCCGGACGACTACGTGATCGCGACGGGCGAGACGCATTCCGTGCGCGAGTTCCTGGATCACGCGTTCGGGCACGCGGACCTCGATTGGGCGGAACACGTCGAGCTCGATCCCAGATACGAGCGACCGTCGGAGGTCGATCTCCTGATCGGTGATCCCGCGAAAGCGAAGCGCGAGCTCGACTGGGAGCCGCGGGTCAAGTTCGCGGAGCTCGTTCGGATCATGGTGGAGGCCGATCTCGAAGTGGCACGGCGAGAAGCCCACGGACTGACGTATCAGGGAGCCTCGACATGAACGATGGGTCCAGCATGGCGAGCGTGGCGAACGGGTCGACGCCGGTGCCGGTGCTGCGGATCGAACCGTCCCGCGGCTGGGTCTCCCTCAAGCTGCGCGAGCTGTGGGAGTACCGGGAGCTTCTCTACTTCCTGACGTGGCGCGACATCAAGGTGCGCTACAAGCAGAGCGTGCTTGGCGTCTCCTGGGCCATCATCCAGCCGTTCGTGTCGATGGTCGTGTTCACGGTCTTCTTTGGCAAGCTCGCGAATCTGGGGCCCGAAGGCGTGCCTTACCCGATCTGGAATTACGCGGCGATGGTCGTGTGGACGTATTTCGCGTTCGCCCTCACACAGTCGTCGAACAGCCTCGTCACGAGCTCGGCACTCCTGAAGAAGATCTACTTCCCGCGGCTCGTCGTTCCGATCGCGGCCACGCTGTCCGGCCTGGTGGACTTCTTCATTGCGATGGCCGTCTTGATTCCGATGATGCTGTTCTACGGCTACGCGCCGACCCTGAACACGCTGTGGCTGATTCCGCTCATTCTCCTGACTTTCGTGACGGCGTTCGGCGTGGGCCTCTGGTTCTCGGCCCTCAACGTGCAGTTTCGCGACGTCAAGCACGGCGTTCCCTTCCTGGTGCAGATCTGGTTCTTCGCCACTCCGATCGTGTACTCGGCGACGGACAGGATCACCGATCCGAAGTGGTTGGCGATCTACAGCCTGAACCCGATGGTGGGCGTGTCGGAGGGATTCCGCTGGGCGCTCCTCGGACTCGAGCCCCACCCAGGCCCCATGATTCTGGTATCGGCCGTAGTGTCGGCCACGATCTTCGTGGGAGGGCTGTTCTACTTCCGGCGGATGGAGAAGACGTTCGCCGATGTGGTGTGAGGAGACTTCGTGAGCGATCTGGCGGTCCGCGTCGAGCATCTCGGCAAGGAATATCATATCGGGGCTGTGCAGACCGAGCGCTACCGGACGCTGCGCGACCAGGTCGCGAGGTCCGTGGCCGCGCCGTTCCGGAGAGCCTCCAAGCTGCTGAGGGGGCAGGCGACCGGCGCAGCGGAGCTGGACGAGACGATCTGGGCCCTGCGCGACGTGTCGTTCGACGTTCCCAGGGGACAGGTCCTCGGCATCATAGGTCACAACGGCGCGGGCAAGAGCACGCTGCTGAAGATCCTCTCCCGGATCACGGAGCCCAGCGAGGGTTTCGTGGAGATCCACGGCCGGGTCGGATGCCTGCTCGAGGTGGGCACGGGTTTCCATCCCGAGCTGACGGGGCGCGAGAACGTCTACCTGAACGGCGCGATCCTGGGCATGACCCGCGCCCGTATCAATGAGGCGTTCGACGAGATCGTCGAGTTCTCGGGGGTGGAGAAGTTCATCGACACCCCGGTCAAACACTACTCGAGCGGCATGGGCCTGCGCCTCGCGTTCGCGGTCGCGGCCCACCTCGATCCGGAGATCCTGATCGTCGACGAAGTCCTCGCCGTGGGTGATGCCGCCTTCCAGCAGAAGTGCCTCGGCAAGATGGGAGAAGTCGCCGAAGCCGGGCGGACGGTCCTCCTGGTGAGCCACAACATGAGCGCGATCACGAGGCTGTGTGAGCGCGCCATCCTGCTGGCCAACGGTGAAATGGTAGCCTCGGGCGATCCCGAGGCGGTGATCTCGACCTACCTGGGTGAGTCGACGCTCGATTCCTCGTGGAATCAGACGGAGGACGAAGCGGCACCGCGCGGGCGCGAGTCCGTGTTTCAGTCGATACGCGTGCTCGACGGACGGTCGCAGTCGACGGCCCTGGTTCCGTTCGATGAAGGATTTCAGGTCGAGGTGACCTACGAGCTGCCGCGGCCGGTCCGGGACCTGGTGATCGTGGTGGCCGTGTTCAATCATCGGGGAGAAGTGGTGTGCGTCACGTGGGACACGGATTCGACAGACCTCGCCGGCAAGGTCCGGGAGGCGGGTCTTCACACGTCGACGTGCCGCTTCCCATCCAGCTTCCTGAAGCCGGGACGGTACCTGATCAGCACCGTGGCGCACATCCCGAAGGTCCAGATCCTGGAGCGCAGACTTCAGGCCGTGGCGTTCGAGGTGTCGCCGGTCGGCTATCCCTTCGAAGTGACGCGGGAAGGCCTCGTGACTCCGATGCTGCAATGGACGGTCGACTCCAGCCGCGCCCAAGCGGATGCGCTTCCACGATGAGCGCAGGTAGGCTGGGGAGCGCGGACTTCGTGGTCGTCGGTGGCGGGATCATAGGCCTGTCCGTCGCGTCGCGCATTCGCCGCCGCTGGTCCGATGCATCCGTGGCGGTGCTCGAGAAGGAGACCCGGTGCGGCATGCACGCCAGCGGCCGGAACAGCGGCGTGCTCCACGCGGGCTTCTACTATTCGGCCGACAGCCTTAAAGCCCGCTTCACCCGGGTCGGCAACGAGGCGATGTCGGAGTACTGCCGGGATCGGGGACTTCCGCTCGATCGGTGCGGCAAGCTCATCGTGGCCACTCGACCGGCCGATGTCGGATGGTTCGACGAGCTGCTCGAGCGTGCACGGGTCAACGGCGTGGATCTCCGGAGGGTAGACCGTCGGGAGGCGGCCGAGATCGAGCCGCGGGCCCGGACGGTGGATCAGGCCCTGTTCAGTCCGAGCACGTCGGTGATCGATCCGACCTCGGTCGTGGACGCGATGGTCGAGGACCTGCGCGCCGACGGCGTCTCCGTGCACAGCTCCACCCGCTATCTGGGGCGGGATCCCGGTTCCGTGCGCACCGATCGGGGACGACTCACGGCCGGCTACGTGGTCAACGCGGCCGGGCTCCATGCCGACCGGGTGGCCCGCGACTACGGGTTCGGCGGCGGACTGCGGATCCTCCCCTTCAAGGGCCTGTACCTCCACCGAACCACCCCGGGACCGTCCCTGCGCGCGCACGTCTATCCGGTACCGGACCTCCAGGTACCGTTTCTCGGCGTGCACCTCACGAAGGCCGTCACGGGCGGAGAGAAGATCGGACCGACGGCGCTGCCCGCCCTGTGGCGCGAACAGTACGAGGGCTGGACCGGCCTGCAGCTGCACGACCTGTTCGAAATCGTGAACACGGAAGCGAGGATGTTCGTCAGCAACGCGTCCGGCTTCCGCCATCAGGCGTGGCGCGAGCTCCGCAAACACTCGAAGCAGGCGCTGCTCCGACGCGCGTCGGAGCTCGTCCCCGACGTGGAAGGGACCCATGGGTGGGCCTGGGGAAGACCCGGGATCCGCGCACAGCTGATCGACGTCGATCGCAAGGCGCTGGTCGAAGACTTCGTGCTCGAGGGCGATCAGCATTCGTTGCACGTCCTGAACGCCGTATCGCCAGCATTCACCTGTGCACTTCCGTTCGCGGAATTCGTGGTCGAGGAAATCGACCGCAGACTCGGTATGCCATGATTCCAGACGATCAGCCCCTGGTGACGGTCGCCGTCCCGCTCTACAAGCGGATGCACTTTCTGCCGAACGTCCTGAGATCGGTGCTCGAGCAGGACTATCCTGCGATCGAGCTGCTGGTATCGGACAACGGGGAAAACGGACCGGAGCTCAGGCAGCTCGTGGAACGACACTTCCCGCGCCCGTTCTCGTTCCGGCGGAACGACGTCACGGAGCCGGTGATGTCGGCGCACTTCAACCAGATGATCGATGCAGCCCGGGGGAAGTATTTCGTGCTCCTGTGTGACGACGACGAGATCGGTCCCCACTTCGTGTCCGCAATGGTCAAGGTCCTCGAGGCGGATCCCGAGGTCGGCCTCGCCATCCCCCTCGTCGAGCTCATGGACGAGTCCGGAACCCCTCTTTCACCCGAGCAGGCCGCCGACCTTCCGTACTCGCGTCCGGATCTGAAGGAACTTCCGCCCCCGGTCTTCTCGGGTCTCGACTTCGTGCGATTCTGGGTCGATGGTCGATACCGGTTCAAGACGTTCGTGACCGTGATGGCACGGACGGAGGAGATGTCGGCTACAGGGGGCTACCCGCTGATGCCCACCGGCGACGACGATGCGATGGCGCTTCGACTCTCACTCGGTCGGAAGGTGGCGTTCTGTTCCGAAGCCCTGTTCCGCAACCGCGCATACGAGAAGAGCGGTGGCCTGGACATCAGTCCGTGGGAGCTCGCGCACGATATCAGGCGGTGGATCGAGTTCCTCGACTCCGATCCGGTCCTCCGACGGTACGCCGCGGGGCATCCCGCGGAGTGGCGCGAAGTGCGCGACCTGATGAGACGCAAGGCATGGAAGACCTACCGTCACAGGTGGAAGGGGATGTACCGCAGAAGGTTGCCGGCGTGGGAGTGGCTGCGTGCCGGATTCGCCCTCCCGTTCATTCCGGAATACTACAGGTGGCTGTCGGGCTACCTGTTCAAGCACGGCCTGTCGCGCACGAGGCGGCTGGTGGGAGGTCGACCGTGAACATCCTCGGCGTGTCGGCGTTCTTTCACGATTCGGCGGCGGCTCTCATCCGGGATGGGGAGATCGTCGCGGCGGCCCAGGAAGAGCGGTTCACTCGCCGGAAGCACGATGATCGCTATCCCGCGAAAGCCGTCGCGTTCTGTCTCGAGGAGGCAGGCATAAGCCCGGAGGACGTCGACGC
>CANPVW010000272.1 GCA_947581745.1 Candidatus Benthicola azotiphorus | reverse complement strand
CCGAGTGACCGACGACTCCGACCTGAGGCCAGTGCGGAAGGTCGCCGTACTGGATCTCGACCGCGTCGCCGAACTCCTCGCCCAGCGATCCGAGGCCGGACCCGAGCACCAGGCCGACCCGGGGCCGGATCCCATCCACGCGCTGCCGGACGGCGGCCGCTGCCTCCCGCACCCGCTGCGCGAGATCCGCCGCCCCGGCGGCGCCGGTGCTCATGCCAGAACCCCCGCGAGCGTGGCCGTCATCCATGTCGCCACCGTTCCGCCGAGCATCGCCCGCAGGCCGAGGCGCGACAGGTCGTGCCGGCGCTCGGGCGCGATGCCGCCGATACCTCCGATCTGAATCGCGATGGACGAGAAATTCGCGAAGCCGGTGAGTGCGTAGGTCGCTATGATCACCGACTTGGGCGAGAGGGTGGAGCCCGCGGCGATCCCGTCGGCGAGCATCCGGAAAGCGACGAACTCGTTGGCCACCATCTTGACGCCGAACAGAGTTCCGATCTCGGCGGCGTCCGACATGGGCACTCCGATCAGCCAGGCGACCGGCGCGAAGGCCCAGCCCAGCAATCGTTCCAGGGTGATTCCCTCGATGTGCACCAGCCCCAGGCCCCACCCCAGCAAGCCGTTGATCAGGGCTATGATCGCCAGAAAGGCAATCAGCATCGCGCCCACGTTGAGGGCCAGGCGCATGCCGTCGGCCGCACCGCCCGCAGCCGCGTCGATCACGTTGACCGAGTCCAGCTCGACCTCGAAGTCCAGGGTATCGCGCGTCTCCGGCACCTCCGTCTCCGGCATGAGGATCTTGCTCACGACGATGCCGGCCGGAGCGGCCATGATGCTGGCCGCCAGCAGGTGCCCCGCTATCGCCGGGAAGTAGCCGGCCAGCATCGCCACGTAAGCGGCCATCACGCCTCCCGCCACGGTCGCGAACCCGCCGACCATCACGGTGTTCAGCTCCGACATCGTCATGTTCTTCACGAACGGCTTCACGAGGAGAGGCGCTTCGGTCTGGCCGACGAAAATGTTGCCGGCCGCAGAAGTGGTTTCCGCGCCGCTCGTCTTCAGCGTTCTCTGCATCACCCAGGCGACCGCCTTTACGATCAGCTGCATCACGCCCAGGTAGTAGAGAACCGTCATGAGAGCCGAGAAGAAGATGATCGTCGGAAGGACGGCGAACGCGAAGTTGGCGCCGATCTCCACCACGCCTTCCCCCCCCGTCACCGGGGTCGAGAAGTCGACGAGCGAGCCGAACACGAAGCGGGCTCCCGCCAGCGTGTAGCCGATCAGGGCGATGAACACGTCGTTCACGACGCTGAAGAAACCGCGGCCCCAGGTGGTCTTGAGCACGAGGAGGGCGAACACGAACTGCAGGCCGATGCCCTTCGCCACGAGGCTCCAGTCGATCGCCTTCCGCCTCGGCGAGAATCGCCACAGCACCACCAGGATGACGGCCAGCGCGAACACTCCGCGGGCCAACCGGATGAGGAACGGTTCCGCAACGGCTCCCGTATCGATCAACGTGGAGCCTGCCTGCTGCACCCCCCACGCCGTGGCAGGCGCGAGGAGCAACGGAGGCAACAACCACAGCACCCGTTTCCAGCTCACCATGGGCCCCACCTTCCCATTTCGTCTCTCGTGAGCACCTGGCCGGATCGCTTCGCCCCGACCAGCCTTCGCTTCTCGAACAGTTTGATCAGCACTACCCCGGCCGCGAACCCCCCCACGTGCGCCCAGAAGGCCACACCGGCCCCGCCGCGGCCGAGCGCCGCGCTGCCCCCCACCAGCTGCAGGAAGAACCAGTACGCCAGCAGCACCCACGCCGGTAAAGGTATCACCCGGATATAGAGAATGAGGATGATCAGCGTCTGAACCCTGACCTTCGGGTAGAGAACCATGTAGGCTCCCATGACCCCGCTGATCGCTCCGGAAGCTCCCACCGTCGGGATGGCGCTCCCCGGATCCGAGAGGATGTGGGCGGCCGCCGCGAGGACGCCCGTCAGCAGGTAGAAGACCAGGTAGCGAAAGTGCCCCATCGAGTCCTCGATGTTGTTTCCGAAGACCCACAGGAACCACATGTTACCGATCAGGTGCATCCAGCTCCCGTGCATGAACATCGAGGTCAGGATCGTCACCGCTCCCGTCCCGGGCACCCTGCAGATCGCTCCCGGGCCGAGCTGTACGGATGATCCGGCCGGGATCGTTCCGGTGATCGCGCCCGGAATCGACCCGTACCTGCACAGCGAATCGAGGAGCGGTTGGCCGGCCCCCGCCCCCTGCACTACGAGCCACGCCACCACGTTCACCAGGATGATCAGGAACGTGACGAATGGAACCAGTTCGGTAGGGTTCTCGTCCCGGAGCGGAAACATGGCTCCACGGTAGGCGGGCCATTCGGTCGACGCAACGCGGCCCTCCCGCCCCCGGAAAGCCACCGCCCCGACCCGCCAAGTTGGCATGGTCCGGATTCCTGCCGTTCTGGCACCCGAAGTGCGGTCCGGTGTCAGATTGTCGTGAAATGGCCGCACATCCGGCGTTTCTGGAGGACGGAATGCGGCACATCGCTTGCACCCTCCACGGGACGACACGGAGGCACCGGTCCGGTCTGCGGGCCGGGGCGGGGGTGCCCGAAGCGCATTCGCTCGCGGGGGCCGCCGTCAGATCAGATTCGAAAGGAAAGCGAAATGGGCAAAGTCATTGGAATCGACCTCGGGACCACCAACTCCGTCGTCTCGGTGATGGAGGGCGGCGATCCGGTGGTCATCCCGAGCGCCGAGGGCGCCCGCACGACCCCATCGGTCGTGGCATATACGAAAGACCACGAGAGGCTCGTCGGTCAGGTCGCGAAGCGGCAGGCCGTAACGAACCCGCGCAACACGATCTTCTCCATCAAGCGGTTCATGGGACGCAAGTGCTCGGAGGTCGAGTCCGAGCGCAAGCTCGTCCCTTACGAGATCGAGTGCGACTCCCAGGACCGCGTGCAGGTCAAGGTCCCACATGCGGACAGCACGTTCACGCCGCCGGAGATCTCGGCGATGATCCTCCAGAAGATGAAGCAGACGGCCGAGGATTATCTGGGCAAGGAGGTCACTCAGGCCGTGGTCACGGTTCCCGCGTACTTCAACGACGCGCAGCGTCAGGCCACCAAGGACGCCGGCAAGGTGGCGGGCCTCGAAGTGCTGCGTATCATCAACGAGCCCACGGCAGCGGCGCTGGCCTACGGACTCGACAAGAAGACGGAGGAGAAGATCGCCGTGTTCGACCTCGGGGGCGGGACGTACGACATCTCGATCCTGGAGCTCGGAGATGGCGTGTTCGAGGTCAAGGCCACGAACGGAGACACCCACCTCGGAGGCGATGACTTCGACCAGCGGGTGATCGACTGGCTGGTGAGCGAGTTCAAGAAGGACCAGGGGCTCGACCTGTCGAAGGACCCGATGGCCCTCCAGCGCCTGAAGGAAGCCGCCGAGAAGGCGAAGTGCGAACTTTCCACGACGACCCAGACGGACATCAACCTCCCGTTCATCACGGCCGATCAGAGTGGGCCCAAGCACCTGAACGTGTCGCTCACGCGGTCCAAGTTCGAGCAGCTGGTGGATGACCTGATCGAGCGAACCAGGGAGCCGATGAAGAAGGCGCTTGACGATGCCGGCCTGGACCCGTCCTCGATCGACGAGGTCATTCTGGTGGGCGGATCGACCAGGATCCCCAAGATCCAGGACACCGTGCGGGAGTTCTTCGGCAAGGAGCCGCACAAGGGAGTGAACCCGGACGAAGTCGTCGGAATCGGCGCCGCGATCCAGGGGGGCGTCCTGGCCGGGGACGTGACCGACGTGCTGCTGCTGGACGTGACGCCGCTGTCGCTCGGGATCGAGACGCTCGGCGGGGTGATGACGACGCTGATCGGCCGCAACACGACGATCCCCACCAAGAAGAGCGAGATCTTCTCGACAGCCGAGGACAGCCAGCCCACGGTCGACATCCACGTGCTGCAGGGCGAACGGCAGATGGCACTGGACAACAAGACCATCGGACGGTTCCAGCTCACGGGGATTCCTCCCGCGCCCAGAGGCGTACCCCAGATCGAGGTCACGTTCGACATCGACGCCAACGGAATCCTCCACGTGAGCGCGAAGGACAGGGCCACGGGCAAGGAACAGAAGATCAGGATCGAAGCGTCGTCGGGGCTGTCCGACGCGGAGATCGACAAGATGGTCCGCGATGCCGAAGCGCACGCCTCGGAAGACAAGGGACGACGCGAGAAGGCCGAGGCACACAACCGGCTGGACTCGTTGATCTACCAGACCGAGAAGAACATGGAAGAGTGGAAGGACTCGGTCGACGAAGCCGGCAAGGCCGACGTTGAGGCCAAGCTGGAGCGCGGCAAGCAGGCGCTGAAGCAGGATGACACGGCGGCCATCGCGGCGGCGACGGAGGAGATCCAGAAGGCGGTGCAGGCGGTCGCGCAGCAGATCTACGCGAAGGCCGGCATGGGCGACCAGGCCGGGGCGACACAGGGCTTCGAGGAGACGGCCGAGGAAGGCGCGGCGGGGCCCGCGGGCGAAGCCGGCGGTGACGAAGAGGTCGTCGAGGCGGACTACGAGATCGTGGACGAGTCCGAGGAGAAGTGATCACGGAAGGTGTCGGTTGACCGGGGAAGCGGCGTCTCGACAGGGGCGCCGTTTCTCATCCGGGCCCCGGGAGGCTCACTCGGGTCACCGAAGTCGGGCCGGGCAACCCGCCGGCCACGTTGATCCGTCTAAACCGGGAACGCCTGGACGTCCCGTTCGGCACGGGTGGAACCGGAAGGGCTCCTGAGCGATAGTAGTCAGAGGAACATCGGAGGAACGCATTCAGCAAGGTGATCGCAGGGATCGCCTGGGAAACTCCAGAGAGGTAGCGGGAACGGCAATGAACGACGCGCTGAGGACCAAGCTGAACCTGACGCTGACCGCGATCGTCGCATTCGCGGTGGGCATCGGAATAGCGGCACGACTGGATCTCACACCGCCGGGGCTGGCGCGGCTGGCGGACAACCCACCCCTCACGCTGCGGGTCGTGGAACCGCAGCCGGTGCAGAACGACGCCCTCCCACAGGCCGGGTTCTCGGACATAGCCGAACGGGTGACGCCGGCCGTGGTGACGATCTTCGTGGAACGCACGATCGACGCACACACGCGGGAGGGCAATCTCCCGCCCGCATTCGAGGACTTCTTCCAGCAGCGCCCTCCCCAGGTCGTGAGGGGAAGCGGATCCGGATTCATCGTCAGTGAGGACGGGTACGTGGTGACCAACAACCACGTGGTCGACGGAGCCGACAAGATCAACATCCAGCTCAGCGATCGGCGTGAGTTCACAGCCGATCTCGTGGGGCGGGACCCGACGACAGACGTGGCCCTTCTCAAGCTGCACGCAGATCACCTCACGCCGGTCACCCTCGGCTCGAGCGACGCGACGCGAGTCGGCGAATGGGTCCTGGCGATCGGCAGCCCGGGCTTCCGAGGGGTGGGCGGTCCGCTCACGACCACGGTCACGGCCGGGATCGTCAGCGCGAAGGGACGGAGCATCAACATCATCGGGCAGGAGCTGGCGAGTCGGAACGAGGACAACCTGGCAATCGAGGACTTCATTCAGACGGACGCCGCGATCAATCCGGGCAACTCCGGCGGACCCCTGCTGAACATCAGAGGTGAGGTGATCGGGGTCAACGCCGCGATAGCCTCCAGCACCGGCTCGAACGAGGGCTACGGTTTCGCGGTGCCCATCGACCTGGTCCAGGAAGTGATCGACGACCTGGTCAAGTACGGTGAGGTCAGGCGCGCGCTCCTCGGTGTCAACATCACCGGTGTGGACGATACCGAGGCGCGCTACTACGGACTCGACGAAGTGGCGG